>DASYPF010000326.1:0-10370 GCA_036006905.1 Acidobacteriota bacterium | reverse complement strand
CAGGTAGCCAGTATGATGCCGGCTGGTCTCGGTTGTCTCAGCCTGCGGCGGAGCCCCTGCGTTCGAGAGCACTGCCCTGTATGTCTTTCCGGCGAAAGACACCCCAGCTACTTCCTCTCCGGCCGAAGCAAGGGTCGCCCCTTCGCCATTTATGTTCCTGAGGAGTTGGTGCCGGAGATACGCCGGTGCTTGGAAAATGGACGTGCCCTGCAGGATCTGTTGCATCAGGCTATCGTTCGCTACACCAAGGCCCTGAAATATGAGCGGAAGCATAAAGTTCAAAAGGTTAAGAAATGACCCGCACCCGAGACCCACAATTCAGTTTTGCCGACCTGGAGTTCCTGAGCCAGAACGTCAAGCTTGAGCCCGTGCTACAAGCGATCTCGAATTTCATCGACCAGCACGCAGAACTCGTCGAGAAGGTTCGACGCGATCTGGCGACAGGTCTCAAGAAGCCCGCTACAGGACGAAACGGGCTTACTGCTCAGCAGACGCTCCGCTCTCTGACCCTCATGCGGGTCAAGAACTGGGACTACCGTGAACTGCGCGAGCGAATCGCCGATGGGTATACAGTGCGGCGCTTCACTCACTTCAATAGCAAGCCTGTCCCCAAGCACGATGCTTTCAATCGAGCCTTTAACCGGCTTACACCCGCGACGCTTCAAGCCATCAACAATGCGGTGGTCCGAGCCGCCGTCACTCTCGGCCTGGAAGACGGCAAGAAGCTGCGCGCCGATACGACCGTGGTTGAAACCGACATTCACCATCCCACCGACAACACTCTGCTGTGGGATAGCGTGCGGGTCATAACCCGCCTGGTCGGGCATCTGGCCGACCTGCTGCCGGCGGGTATCTCTGGATTTACCAACCGTACCCGCTCGGCTCGGCGCCGCATGCTGGAGATCCAACGGATGACGTCCAAAGAACGGACCCACGGCCAAGTAGGCAAATATCGCCAGTTGATCGGCATTACCGAACTGGTCGTTGCCGGGGCACGCGGGGTGCTGCGGAAGACTAAGAGCGTGCGGGTAATGGACTTCCTTAGGGATATAGCCATCCAGTCGCTGCGCAGGGAAATCGAACATTACTGTCAGCTTGCCGACCGCGTTATCGACCAGTCTCGCCGTCGCGTGCTGGAAGGGCATCCGGTTGCCAATGCGCAGAAGGTCTTCTCGATTTTCGAGCCGCACACCGATTTGATCAAGCGGGGCAAGATTCTCAGGGACATTGAATTCGGGCACAAAGTCTTTCTGGCTGAAAGTGCTTGCGGTCTGATCACCCAGTACCGAGTGTTGGATGGAAATCCTTCCGACCAAGACCAGGTCGAAGCCGCGCTGGACCGCCACCAGAAGACATTCCGGCGTTCTCCCGAACTGTGTAGCTTGGACCGCGGTTTCTTCAGCGAAAAGAATGTCCAGCTTTGCCAGCAAGCCGGAGTGAAGGTCGTATGTATTCCCCAGTGCGGTGGCAAGAAAACTCCGGAGCGGCAAGCTTACGAAAACAGTCCAGTATTCAAGAAGGGCCAGCGTTTCCGTGCCGGCATCGAGGGTCGTATATCGGTTCTCTTGCGCGGTCGTGGCATGAGGCGTTGCCTGGCCGAGGGGCGGCAGCGATTCGAACTTTTGGTTGGCGCTGCCGTGCTGGCCAACAACCTGATGGTCATTGCGCAATTGCTGACCAAGAAACAAAAACGTCGTCGGCATGCGGCTTAGTCCTATTGAGGCTTTGAAACCTGATCCATCAAGGCCGACATGTCACCAGAACTTGATGATTCGTCAGTTGTGACGACTCGGAGCTCACTTTCCTGCTCATTCTCCAGCTCTCACGGATACAATGCCTCTCGTCGTCACCTATCAGCCAGTATTGACGCCCTTTTTCAGGCGTTTCGCGACAGAAACTAGCCTAGCGGAGCGTCCTCGGAGCGCACGCATCTTGCGTGCGGTTTCTTCACCCTGCGCCGCATAGCGGCGTTTGACTTTAGCCCGGCCTTTCAAGGCCGGGAGTCCAAGACAAAGAAACATCTCGTCGCGTAGCGACGATTGATTCAACCCAGGCTCAATCGTCGCGCCGCGACGAAAAACGCGTTAATGATTCGTTTACCCGGCCTTGAAAGGCGGGCTAATTCATCGGTCGCTAAACGCGATCATGGCAGATGCGCCAGTGGCAGTCTCCTGTATAACTGAACAATGTCCAAACTCCAGCGCCCGCCTGCGGCGGGCGCTCCAAGGTTTCGAGTTCTGCTCTTGACCAGCGGGTGCGCCTACACGATAATGACCCATTTAATTCCTTCTGCCGGGGAGACCTATTGCCGGGAATGGATCAGCATTTTATTGAAGAGGTCCGCAATAGCGTCAGTATTGTACAAGTTCTTTCCGAATACGTAACCCTGAAGAAAGCCGGCAAGGATCATTCGGCTCTGTGTCCTTTTCACAGCGAAAAAACCCCGTCTTTTTACGTCAGTGAAAGCAAGAAAATCTTTAAGTGCTTCGGCTGCGGAGTTTCAGGAGACGTCTTCAAGTTTTTGGAGATGATCGAAGGGCTATCGTTCCCCGAGGCACTGAAGTCGGTGGCCCAGAGAGCCGGGATTCCAGTCCCAGAGAGAAGTCAGGCGCCGGCTCAGGCGCGTGAAAAAGAAGGGCTTTATACGATTATGGAGCGGGCGGCTCAATTCTACCAGCAGCAGCTCAGAGAAAATGCCGGCGCAGTATTGGATTACTTGCAGAATCGAGGTATTGGAGAAGACGGGGTTGGCAAGTTTCGACTTGGATACGCCCCTCGGTCCGGCAATGTACTGCTTAAGCATCTCAAGAAAGAAGGTTTTCACGAGTCCGAGATTGACCTCTGTGGTCTGCTGAAAGCTTCTGATGGCGGTTTGTTTCACGATAAATTCCGCGGGCGCGTCATCGTGCCGATCGCCGACCTGTCCGGGCGGGTGATTGCTTTGGGTGGCCGGGTTATCGGCGACGGGATGCCTAAATACCTGAATTCTCCGGAAACGCCGATCTACCACAAAGGGAGCAACCTGTTTGGCCTGAATCTATCTAAAGAGCAGATACGGCAAAAAGACTTTGCCATTCTAGTAGAAGGCTATTTTGACCTGATCGTGCCGTATCTAAACGGCGTGCGCAGCGTGGTGGCTTCACTTGGCACTAGTCTGACACTGAACCAGGTGAAGCTGGTCGGGCGCTACACGCGTAATATTATTGTGAATTACGATCCAGACTCGGCTGGGGTGGCGGCTACACGGAGGTCGATTGATCTCTTTTTGCAGGAAGGGTTTAGGGTATCCGTAGTCTCGTTACCCGATGGTATGGATCCGGACAGTTTTATTCGAAAGGAAGGAGTGGAAGCTTACGTCGGGAAATTGCGCAGTGCAAGGCGCTATTTTGATTTTCTCCTGGAATCGGCCATTAAGGATGAAAAAGCACCCCACACGCCTAAAGGGAAAGTTAATATTCTAAATGGATTAATTCCCTACGTAGCCCTCCTGCCCAACAAAATCGAGCGAGCAGAAATGGTTTCCCGATTGGCGGAGCGGCTCAGGCTGGATAACTCCTTGATATTGAGTGAGTTAAGGAAAGTCGCGGTCGAAAGAAAACGGGATGTAAGATTAAAAATTCCAATCGAGCAAGAAGTTACCAAAACCGAGCAACGTCTGCTAAAATTATTATCGGAATCGAAGGAAGCCCGCAACGAAATACTTCCGTTGCTTCAACCCGATGATTTTAAAGGTCTTGCGACGGAATCAATTTTTAAACTTTTGCAGGACTTCCATCATCGGAACGAGGAGGTAACTTTTTTGCGCGTCCAGGACGCGCTCGGAAGCGACGACGAGAAGCAGTTCTTTTCGCGGATTGTTCTCGCCTCTTCAAGCGATCCCGAATTAGATCGGGGGGATGCACTCAACTGCCTCAATGCGCTCAGGCGGCTCCGTCTGCAACATGCCAGGGAAGAGCTACAATCGCGTATAGAGGAAGCGGAGAAAAACCAGCGCCCAGAGGAAATAGATCGCTTATACCGTGAGAAGCTGGAGGTAACTCGTCAGCTCCAATTGCTCCCTTAATTGATAGGGGGCGACCAAAAACATAAGCCGCACTGACCGGCAAATGCTGGTCAGGAAGGAGCCTTTAAATTGTCTATCGAAGATAAATACGACGGCGTCAAAGATCTGATTAACCTCGGAAAGGAGAAAGGCTATCTCCTTTACGACGAGGTCAACGATGTGCTGCCCGAGAACATAAATTCCTCGGAAGATCTTGACAACATCTTTTACCTTTTCGGATCTGCCGGAATCGAAGTCATTGATTCGGATGCCCGCTTTCAGGAAATGCAGAAGAAGGCCGGAAAGACTGGAGAGGAAGAGGCCGAAGAGGGTGAGTCCGAGTTGGGCGCCGAAACGCTGGAGAAAACCAACGACCCGGTGCGCATGTACCTGCGCGAAATGGGGACGGTCCCTCTATTGAGCCGAGAAGGCGAAGTGGAAATCGCCAAGCGCATCGAACGCGGGCAGAAAACCGTCACCAAGGCCTTGTCCCGTTCGCCCATAGTGGTTAATGAGATTTTGAGGATCGGGGAAAGGCTGCGCCAGGACGAGATCGGGATCAAAGAATTCATCACTATCAATGAGGAAGAGATCACCGATCAGATGCTGCAACAGCGCCGCAGCCAGGCGCTTGGTGTCATCAAGCAAATTGCCGAACTGGAAAAAGAAGCAATCAAAGTACGCAAGAAGCTGGAGGGTGTGCGGAAGGGATCCGCTCAGTACAAGAAATTGCTCAGCAAGTTAGCGCGCTATCGCATCCCCATGGCCAATCACATCCGCAGTCTGGAGTTTACTCCTGCAATGCACGAGCACCTGGTCGGGTCGATCAAATCCACGGTGGATCGGATCGTGACGTTGGAACGCGAGGCGCGAAAGCTGCAGCGCTTGCAGGAAGGTCCGCTCAAGCTGGATGAGTCTAAGAAAATCAAGGCTCGGTTGCGCCAAGTAAATCATGAAGTCCGCGAAATTGAAGCGATGGCGCTGCAGACGGCTCCCGAGCTGAAGCGGACGCTGGCGATGATCAAGAGTGGAGAGCTCGAGGCCGATATTGCCAAGAAAGAATTGGTGGAGGCCAACCTGCGGCTGGTCGTGTCGATCGCCAAGAAGTACACCAACCGGGGACTGCAGTTCCTGGACCTCATTCAGGAAGGAAACATCGGATTGATGAAGGCGGTGGACAAGTTTGAATACCGCCGCGGCTACAAGTTCAGTACTTATGCCACTTGGTGGATTCGCCAGGCAATTACTCGCGCCATCGCCGATCAAGCTCGCACCATCCGCATTCCGGTGCACATGATCGAGACCATCAACAAGTTGATTCGGACCTCTCGCAGCCTGGTGCAGGAGTACGGCCGCGAGCCGACTTCAGAAGAGATCGCCAAAAAGATGGACATCCCGGTTTCCAAAGTGCGCAAGATTTTGAAGATCGCCCAGGAGCCAATCTCTCTTGAAACTCCGATTGGTGAAGAAGAGGACAGCCATCTGGGCGATTTCATTGAGGACCGAGGAGTTGTTTCTCCCGCCGAGGCGGTAATCAACATCAACTTGAAAGAGCAGACAGCGTCGGTGCTGCAGACACTCACTCCTCGCGAGGAGCAGGTCATCCGCATGCGCTTTGGAATCGGCGACGGCAGCGAGCACACACTGGAAGAAGTGGGCCAGAAATTCTCGGTCACGCGGGAGCGGATCCGCCAGATCGAAGCCAAGGCGCTGCGCAAGCTGCGCCATCCCAGCCGGTCGCGCCGCCTGAAGGCCTTCCTCGAATCCGGCACGCATGATTGAGATGGCACCAAAATCGGTCGAAATCCCAGCATTGAAAGGTTGGTAACCCAAGCCCCTGTCCGCGCAGCGGACGCCGCGCCGTAGGCGCGCTCGGCGCGACGAAGCCGCGCCGTCCGCGAAGCGGACCAATAGCAGTAGCCGGGGGTGCCAACGCGCAAAGCGCGAGGCACCCCCGGTCGGCGATTCCCAAAATAATCGGACCGCGCTAGCGGTCCCATTTTCCTCGTTTTTTTTTCGCACATTCCTCCCCAGACCCTGCGTTGAAGCCAACAGGGTTGAAGAGCACCTAGATTTCCTTACCTCACAAGACAAAAACATCACCTGGGACGGACGCATCGACGCGCCGAATCTAATGGGACCGCTGGCGCGGTCCGGGCGATATGGGGGACCGCAGACCGGGAGTGCCTCGCGCTGCGCGCGTGGGCACCCCCGGCTACTGCTATGCGTCCGCTTCGCGGACAAAGAGACGACACACTAGCCGTCTCTCCAAAATGTCCAAACTCCAACGCGCGCCTTAGGCGCGCTAGGAGCGCTTGCGCGGCCTGGGCGATATGGGGATGGTTGACCGGGGGTGCCTCGCGCTCCCCGCGTGCGCACCCTCGGCTTACTGCGCATCCGAAATTCGATTTTCCTTTTCTGATCTCTCCCAAAACGATAGAGTTACTTGACTCGGCTGCTCCGCGCACAAAAATCACTGATAGGTCGTTTTCTAAGAGAGCGTTCGTGCGAAAAATCTTAATCTTTGCGGCGGTCATCCTGTGCCTGTCCACTGGCGCGCTGGGACAGATTGCGGGAAAAGTCATCGCTGCTCTGGGACGTGTCGAAGTGCAGCAGAGCGGCAGGCCCTTTGTAGCGGCGGCCAATAATCAGACGCTCAATGCGGGCGATGTTGTCCGCACAGGCCCGCAGAGCCGTGCCGTCATCTTGCTGGCCGACGAAACGCAGCTCAAGCTGAATGCCAACACCCAACTGCAGTTGCAGGCCGTGCGTCAGACGAGCAACTTGCTGGTGCGCGTTGCGCAGGCGGGCGCCCGCGCCGATCAAAGCATATTGAATTTGTCCAGCGGCGAAGCCTGGCTGCGCTCCCGGAAAACCCCAGCCTCGATGCGTGTGACCACTCCGGCAGTTACTGCCGCGATTCGAGGCACGGAATTCGACCTGCGTGTGGCCGGCGACGGCGAGTCGGTGGTGACGGTGCTGGAAGGCTCCGTCGATTACCGCAACGACCAGGGTTTTGTATTTGTCAATTCAGGCGAACAGGGAAGAGCGCGTCCAGGTCAGGCGCCGACGAAGACTGTAATCCTCAATCCTCGCGACGCGGTACAGTGGACCTTGTTTTACTCCGGATCGGTCAGCCCGCGCGATTATCCATTTGTGTTTGCTTCTTTAAACCAGGCAAAGAACGCATTGGCCGGCGCGTCTGCCGGGGATCCGGTGCGCCTGGCGCAGATACGCCATGATGCGGGAGACAGCGACGGCGCGCTAAAGGCGCTCGAAGGAGTGGCCTCGGCAGAAGCCGCCGAGACACGCGGCTGGATTTTGCTCGAGCAGAACCGTATTCGCGAAGCGCTGCAGCAGCTAAGCCAGGCTCCCACTCAGTCTCCGCGGACGCGGCTGGGATTGTCGCTGGCCCATTACCGCCTGAATGAGTTCGATGAAGCTTATCGCTATGTCCAAGATCCAGGCAACGATTCCCGCCTGAAGCTACAGAAAGCTACCCTCGAGCTGATTGCCGGCGATGCAGCCGGCTCGCGCAGTCTACTGCAGTCTATCCCGCAAGACGACGCAGCCTATACGCTGGCGCAAGGACTCCTCTCGAACGTTTACTTGACGCAGAATAACAAGGACCAGGCGCGGCAAGCTGCGCAGCGCGCGGTGGCGGCCAATCCCGATTCGCCTTCGGCCTACCTGAATTTGAGTCTGGTGCAACAAAGCTTTTTCGACCTTCCAGCTGCGACCCAGTCTGCCGAAAGAGCTTTAGCACTGGATCCCAGCTTCCTTCAAGCTCAGGTGCAATATGCCAAGCTGCTGTTTGGCGCGGGAGACAGCGGGAAAGCAGAACGGGTGACACGCCAGGCGCTGGCCACAGCGCCCGAAGAGGCGGCAGCCCATTCGACGCTCGGATTTATCCTGTTGGGACAGGCCAAAACAACCGCGGCTCGGACTGAATTTGAAACCTCCATTAAACAAGATCCCACTCGCGGCGATCCGCACCTGGGACTGGGCATTGCCGCTATGCGTCAGGGACAGGAAACCGACGCCGTGGCCGAGATGCTGGTAGCCACGACTCTCGAGCCCCAGCTTTCACTCTATCAGAGTTATCTGGGAAAGGCGTTTTACGAGGAGCGCAAATTTGAACAGGCATTTACCGCCCTGAAAGCGGCCATGGAGCTGGACCCGCGCGATCCGACCCCTTATCTTTATTCGGGGATTTTTCAGAATGATCTAAACCGTCCCGGAATCGCCGTAGAAGATTTTCTGGCGTCGATTCGACTCAACGATAATCGCGCCGTGTATCGCAGCCGCTTTGTGCTGGATGAGGACCGCGCCACTCGCAACGTGAACTTGGCGACCGCCTACAACCGGCTGGGCCTTTCCGAGTGGGCTAATGTGGAAGCAATTAAGTCAATTCTGGCAGACCCGGCCAATAGTTCGGCGCATCTTTTCCTGGCCGGTACGTTCTTGAATTTAAAGGGCAGAACGCTGGCGGCCGGAGGGGAATTGCTCCTGACCCGCCTGTTGTTGCCGGTCAATACCAACTCATTTAACGCATTTAACGATTACACGACGCTGTTTGATCTGCCGCGGTTGAACTGGACGAGCGAAGGGAGAGCAGGAAGTTTCAGCCATTATGGCGAGACACTGATATCAAGCGGCGGGGCCTCCCGTTATGCGTATAGTTCAGTGGTGACGAGCGACCACAGCAAGGGATTTCGCCCGTTGAATGATGACACGCATAGCCACACGGCGGTTACTTTTTTCAAGTTCGCGCTCACGCCGCACAGCGACATGTTGTTGTCCTATTCCAACCAGCAGTCGCGAGATGGAGATCATGGAATCGGGGAGCTGGTGGACGAAGAGAATGATCCCAACAGACGCGCATTTGTGCGGAGGCATCGCGCCGAGCTTGGGTACCATCAGCGGTTCCGTCCTGGCTCGGACCTGGTGCTCTATTTTTCGGGTCAGACTACCGAACAGGTATTTGATGACCCGGATGCCATCTCAGTGCGGGGCATTATTTTTTCTCACCGAGACTCCAACCGCATTCCTTTTCTCAATCTTCAAGCCGAGCACTTGCTGAAAGTCTCGCGATTCCAGTTCAAGTATGGCGTAGATATTTTTGAAGGACGATTGCGGGACAGAAGAGTGGAGAGAAACACCAAGAATGGCGATCTAAACTACCGTCTTATTGATCGACTGGGGAATTCCACGTTCAGCTCTCCGGACGACCGTGACCTTTACGGACTGCACAAGAATGCCCGATATAAAACTGCTTTTTTGCAATCCGACTACACCCTCACTCCAAAGCTCATATTAACGGCTGGCCTCAACTATGACTGGTCCAATGACAATAACGTTTTCGATGACTTCTGTCCGGACCGGCCCATATCGAAATGGGATCCGCAGGGAGGGATATTATTCTCTCCGTTTGAATCCACCACTTTCCGTTTTGCCGCGATGCGAGTTCTGCAGACGCACCTGGATGCCCGGCTGGTGCCCACGCACATCAATGGTTTCGTGCTCCATGAGAATGAATTTGAGCTCTCTCAGAGCACCAGCTACAATTTGGGCTGGGATCAACGATACGAGAAGAATAGCTTCATTCGGACTACAGCCTTTTGGAAGAAGCGCACCACGCCGATCGTTGGAGTCGATGGACCGATTGACTTTTTGAGTCACTTTTACGGCGGGGGGATTGTTTTGAACCACTTTCTCACCGACAGCCTCACGCTGGTGCCGGAGTACACGATAACGCACAGCGAGGACCTTCGCAGCTTACGGCATGATCACGAAGGAAGGGTGGGCCTATTTTACATCCACCCACGCGGGTATTTCTTCCAGGTGCAGCAGCGATATTTGAATCAGCATGGTCGTTTCCTGGGTGATTCCCCTGAAGTGAGCGCATTTACCACGGACGCCGCGATCTCTTACGAGATGCCGCGCAAGCTGGGATTGATTTCTTTCAGGGCGACCAATTTGTTTGACCGCCGTTATCAGTTTCTGGCCGATCCGCTGGCTCTGGATCCGCGCATCCCACGCCGCGAACTGACCGTCACACTGCGCTTTAATTTGTCATCAGATCGGCCGATCTTTCGGGGAGGGAAGTAGGCAAACAGTATCACAATTTATTTGTTGTGCAGCCAGTTCACTTGGTGCGCATAAGGTTCACAAAACGGTCAAATTTTGAAGCAGCACCGAGGCCACCATGGGGCTTGTCCCCATGGAGCCGTGATTGGAAACTAACTGGATCGCAATTTACGTCTCCCGCCACCACGGGCTTGCCCCCGTGGAGCGATGACTTCCGTGCTCAGGTCTCCACCGCCAG
>DASYPF010000325.1:0-3738 GCA_036006905.1 Acidobacteriota bacterium | reverse complement strand
CTAATCTGGACGGCATAATGATTGTAACCAAGGAGACCTGGACACGACGGCGGAAAAAAACCCGTCCAATAGCGAGCAAAAATGATAGGTCCGATCTAAAACGTCAGTTAATTTGGACAGCAGTGACGTTCACGTTCACGTCTACGTCCACGACCACGACAACGAGAATGTGGTCGTCGACGTGGCCGTAAGCATGAGCGTGAACGTAGACGGTCTTCAAAATCGTTGAAGCTTCTGCGAGAAATCCGCCAACCAGGACGCGTATCCAGTGAATTCTTGTATTCACGCACCATTTCCTATGATCTCGGCCGTTTGAAAGTAGGAGTGTCCGCTTGCTTACGCGCGCGGCTCAGGCTCTTTCCCACCTCCGGAAGCCGGTGGAGATCAGTGAGGCGCAGCCTCGAAAAGGAGCGCTCAAGAAACCTTCCGGGCCCGCGGCGGGTTGCTGTTGAGGACGCGCCAATTGGGCCAGCGCGCTGCCGGCCAGGCGCTTATGCAGAGGTGACTATCGGTCTTGTTCACCACAAACGATGGCGCCAAGGAAATCCGGATCTACCGAATTGGGCACAGAAGAGACATATATCGCTGACACCGGCCGGGGCCGCGGATTTATCGTTGAAGAGATCTGGGTGCAGCCCTTTGTGACTGCTCGACCCTGGCCGGGCCAATCGGCGCGCGGGCGATCACAATGTTGTCCAGGTAGAGGTGAATGTTGTCGCTAGGCACCGGCGTCGCGCCGCCGTGGTACACATTCATCCAGATCTCCTCGATCCGGAGAGTGCTCAAGTCCCGAAAGCGTATGTCGGTCTTTTCGAAGGCAAACTCGCCGTCGATCCATCCACCAAGGATGCCGTCGTTGCGACCTTTTCCTTCTGCGCCGGCAGGCGTGTTCAGCTTGCAGTACTGTTCGACCGAGTACCATCGTCCGTGTTGCAGATTCGGCTTGAAGGCCCAGTGCTCGCCGTATATGCCTTTCATATCTGCGTGGTAGCAGTAAAAGCCCACGGTTGTATAACTCGCTCCAGGCCGCGTGTCGAACAGCCCGCGCGCCGACCAGCCATCGCTGCCGTAGACGCGTCTGCCACCCCATCCGGCCTTGCCGTAGGTACCGCTGATCCCCGGAAGCTTCCCGCCTGAAGTGGCGTTGCGCCAATCCGGGTCGAACTTGAGGGTGTAGCGGAAATAGATCTCCTCGGGCTCCGCGCCGGTCTGTTGCCGAAATTTGTAGGCAAAGCTCGTGCCCATGTGTTCGTCGCGTGGAACCGTCACCTTGAGGCTCTTCCCCTTGAATGCTTCTTCTCCGTCCACGAGCGAGGTGTTGGCGGGCGGCTTTTGGATCCCCCAGGCACGCCACCAGTCGTCGGTCTCGAAGTCACAGAAAAGGAGCACATCCTTGCGCCCGGCCAGCGCCGGTTCGATCCGGCCGCTACCTTCGATTGCCTGATCGCCAGTGCTGGAGGCGAGGCTGAAGATCAGTGCGAGTGCGAGAGCAAAAAATTTCATGGGTCTTCCCCGCTTTCGGAGTTGCCAGTATACCAACAAGATGAAAGTGAGCGACGACCAACTGCATCTGGTTTGCGCCTCCTGCATGTCGCCCTGCCCATCGCGCGACGCCGCCGGTTGCCACCGCATAAACATCCGACGCTGAAAGCGTCGTCTGGAGTTTCTACATTTCGAAGAAACCATGGGCCAACTCAGCCCGCAAAGCGGGCGTCCAGCGTGTAGCCCCCGGCGCAGCGAAGCGGAGCCGGGGGCCAAGTAGGGTTTCGGAGAGGGAGCCCGCAAGGCGGGCGACAGGGTTTAGCTTAATTGGAGTCCGGCTGTGTGTTATGCGCCCAAAGAAGCGCCTCCTTGATTAGATGGCATGGCTTCAACGTGGCAAATACGATGCGATACAGGATTTTCTGCCGTCGCCCGCCTCGAAATCGCCTTTGCCGATCGCAGCGAGCAGTTCTTTGGCCCAGACTTCGACAGGAGCCGTCCCTTCTTCGTAAGCCTTTTGCGTTGCTGCCCGCGGCCGCTCCGACGGAGGGACGGCATAGCCACCCTCCATCCCTGGTGCTGAAACCTGCACTTTAACGCGTGTTGCATAACGATGCCATTCGGCAGCGTGACAGAGGTACGTCGATTTGCTCCATCGTAGCTGAGCGAGACGGTTGAAGTTCCCTGAGTGATCGTCGTCAGTCAATCAACGTTATCATAAGGGTACCCAACGGGCTGGTTGGCCTACCACGTCCAAAAACGCACGACCGATTTCGGGACGGCATGACTAAGGAAAAAGAGTGCGAGGCTGAGAAATTCAATTTTCAAGACCTGATACGAGTCGCTCCTCCCCTGGTGCTCCGTTGCCCCGGTCAACGTGGAGATGCGCGCTTCAGCGTGATCCGGCGCCGAGCGCGACAGGGTCGACAGAGGAGCTGTCCGCTCCTGAAAAGGAACGATACTATTCTCACTTTCGTCAAGCACCTGAAGCACACAATTCTCCTGCACTCGCTACACAATCCCCCGGAAAGAACACGCCATGGATCGATGTTAGATGAACATACGCTGCATAAAATCGGGATGGACTGTCGAGTAGTCCCTAGAATCATGAGTCCCTCGGATGATGCGTCGGAAACACGAGGAGTGCAACAACGATGGCGTCTGGCAGTCGTTCATCCCAGGCAACCAGAGGCCCTGGTCGGCCGTCGCGCGACAGCACTGCAGAATCTCGTCTTCCCTGCCTTCATTGCCCTCGACCTTCCGGCAATTGTCCTTCCCCGGGTCCCTTCCTTACAGCTCTTCGTCGAAGCACGGCCACAACACGCGCCGTTTCTGTCATCCCAGTAGTAGGAATGATTGCCTGGACCCCATCGCGTGAAAGCCTTGCGCTTACAGACAGAAATCGGCTGGCCTGCTGAACTGTGGGAGAAGGCGGTTTGATCATTGAGCGGTCCGGTTAAGGTGCTGAGATTTCCGTTGGGGCATGGAAACACGGATGACAACTAACATGTGATGCTATTCGGCAGCATTCATTTCGAGGGCAGTCGAGCGCTGTTCCAAAATTCTCTTGAACTCAGTAGAAAAATCTGAGCTTTCCATCGCCTGTTTGTAGGCTTTCCTCGCAAGCTCTCTGTCTCCAAGGTCGCGATAAAGTTCCGCGAGCTCCACGTAACACCAGGCGTGACTCGGATCCGTCTCGATGGCTTTGCGGTACATTTCTATTGCTTTAGTAAAATCTCTTCTCTTCTCGAATAAATTTCCCAAGTCGGAAAGAAGCATCGACCTAAAAATCTCTGAACGCTTGCTCGGGCCATGTTTCAAAACGAAGTTAAAAATCCTCTCGGAACACCAGAACAGCCTTACGGCAAGCAAGACGTGTCCCACAAGTTCCAGAAATGGCCAAAATGCAAGTTTCAGAGTTGAGGCTACGTTCCTAACCGTCATGAACCTATTTTACAGCAATTGGCGGTATGTTTAGTCATTCGCTCTCAAAGTTCCACAAAGTTTTCCTGACTGTGAGAATTCTTTTCTATTCTCTGGCAGTTATGGAATCGGTAGTCTACGGCGTCCCCCCTGGGGGGTGACAATTGAGAGTCCTTTGAGACAAGCCTGATAATTGGAAACTTTTAGCCATTAATCTTGGATCAATTTTATAAATCCTCTTTCATGCTCGCGTCCTTTGCTGTCCTCGCCGCAAATGGGTTTAAAATTGCTGCCAACTTTAACCAAATTAAAGTGACGATTACAAAACAGCCT
>DASYPF010000324.1:0-4961 GCA_036006905.1 Acidobacteriota bacterium | reverse complement strand
AATAAGAATAAGGACGAGAGAAAATAAGGGCAACACTGGGCGACAGATATTTTTTCGCAAATGTGCCAGGACGAGCATTAGAACTAGGCAATTCTGTCGCCCGCCCCAAAAAACGGGTCGGGCTAATGGCGTGGAAAAATGATCGCTGGCCCCAGGGCTCCGCAAGCTCCGCCCTGGGCTTTATTCTTGCGCCCAGCCAAAAAGCGGCCGGGCTGGTCCGCTTTCGAGGACTGGGAAGATGTAGAAACTCCAATGCCCGCCTACGGCGGGCTGTGTAGATTTCGGAGCGGAGAGACGGCCTGAGGGCCGTCTCATCGTAACGGATCGGCGAATCGCTGCGATGAGTCGGCCCACCGGCCGTCTCTCGAAAATGTCCAAACTCCACGGGGACAAGCCCCGTGGTGGCGGGATGATGGTCATGCTAATGCATCAACCCTTCCAACAGCACAACATCGGAGTCGCCTTCCCCCAGTGCCGCAAAGATGTATTTGCTGTCGGAAGACCAAGACACGCGCCGCGCGATGAATGTGCGGCGCTGGCCAAAATCGGTGAGCTGACGCGTTGGGCCGCCGGAAGTGGGAAGTGCCCAGATATTAGTAACAGGGCCGTCGCTGAGCGGAAGCGCCAGCCACTTTCCATCGGGCGAGATTACCGGATGGATCAATTGCCAGCCAGGAATACGCCGTCCGGGGATACGGGCTACAAGCTGCGACGGACCATTTTCCGGACGCGCGACGCGGATTTCCATGTCGGAGACACCGTTTATGTTTGCCAGGGGAACCACGTAGTACAGCGCGCTACCATCAGGCGCGACTGCCGGCGCTTGCGCGTTTTCACTGCGTATTTTCACGGTTGCGCCGCCCTCGGCCGGAGTCTTTCTGAGATTCGTGATGCCCTGCTCGCTCACCGCGTGATAGAGCCAACGGCCGTCACTTGACCAACCCGCCCACCCAATGCCACCTTCCACCATGCGGCGGTTGCTGCCGTCCGGGCCGACCAACCATAAATCGGCATTGCGAGCAGCTCTTCTTTTCAACACATACGCAATGTGCTTGCCATCCGGCGACCATACCGGGACGCCTACCCCGATATTCGGATCTTGTTCGTAAGTCAACTGGCGGATCTCGCCACCATCTAGCTTCATTATCCACAGGTTGCCATGACCGCCGCTGTCAGAGAGATACACCATTTCTCTGTCATCGGGTCCGACCGAGGGTGTCTGTACCTGTCCGGTCTGCCGCGTAATTTGCACTCCGCGACGAACGTTCTCCAACCCGGACCCACCGACTGGGTACTTCCAGATATCAAATTCCATCCGCATCCGGCTGGCCACTACCTTACCTGACCCGCTGAGGTCTGGATGCACATAGGAAGCCTCACCGAAGGTTAGTTGCCGAAGGCCCTCACCCTTCAGACGCACTGTCCAGAGATCGAAGGCCGGTAAATACTGGATTGTATTTCCTCGCGCTGAGCTGTAGATGATACCGGAACTGTCTGGCAGCCAGGTAAAGCCATTCAATAAGCTACCATCATTAATAACCTGACTTGGTTCGCCTCCTTTTGCCGCCACGGCAAAAATGTCGTAGTCGAACACCAAGCCACGCTGGTAGCCGATCCACTGATCGTCCGGCGACCATCGGGGATAAAAATAGTTGGAGTTTGGGTCAAGCCGTGTGATGACTCGGGGGCTGGAACCGTCGCGCGATGAGACTGTCAGCTCCACCTTCCCATTATTAAATCGGAAGAATGCAATTTGCTTGTCGTCATGACTCAGGTCAGCGCCTCCGAGGCTGCTGATGATCCGCCGCGGCGCCCCGCCAAGCCCGGAGATTTCCCAGAGAGTCCCATCGGACTCCCCTTCAGCAGATGGCGAATAATAAATGATCGAAGTAGAATCACGAGACCATCGAGGGAACAAGTGATCGGCCGGGTTATGCGTGATCTGCAGTGGCGCTCCGCCCGCCAACAGGCGAATCCAGATTTGGCGTTTGCCGCCTGCATCGGTGGTGAAGGCCACGGATTTGCCATCGGGGGATATAGCAGGGAATTCCTCCAAGCCCGTAAAGTCGGTCAAACGCTGCACGCGAACGGACTCGGCGGGCGGCCGCCTCCAGCTTTTATCCCAAACCCTTTGCCAAAAGAGTGAAAGAACCAGAGCTGCCAGGAGAACCATTGTTGTTGCGATCCAGAGGCGCTCCCGGCTTTTGCCGCGAAGGGTGACCGGCGCAGGCACTTCTGCTTGCGAGCCCGCTTCGGTAATCCACTGGATTTCGTGTTTGATGTCGCGCGCGCTCTGCCAGCGGTCGTCTGGATCTTTTGCCAGACACACTCTGACAAGGTGGTCCAACGCCGGTGGCGTCATCGGCTGCAGAGACGAAATCGGCGGCGGATCATGCTCCAAAATAGCTGCAATTAGACTTGCCTGGCTCTCTGCTTCGAATGCCTTCCTGCCAGTGGCCATCTCGTAGATGATCGCGCCAAAACCGAAGATGTCCGACCGAGCATCAGCCTCTTTGCCTTCCAATTGCTCGGGAGCTATGTAGTGCAGAGTTCCCAGAATTGTTCCTTCGGCTGTCAGCGGCTGTCCGGCAGCAGTCGGAACGGCGGAGAGACTGGAAATGGCGGATTGGGTACGAGCTTCTTGAAATTTTGCCAGGCCGAAATCGAGCAGCTTGGCTCCGGACTTCGTCACCATGACGTTACCCGGTTTCAAATCACGGTGGATGACGCCGCGCCGATGCGCAGCGTCGAGCGCATCAGCAATCTCGATGGCGTAACGGAGCACCTGATCCACGGAAAAAGGTCCTTTCGCCACGCGGTTGGCCAGCGTCTGTCCCTCCAGGTATTCCATGACCAGATAATCGCTTTCTTCGTGGTGGCCGATGTCGTACAAGGCGCAGATATGGGGATGACTCAGGCTGGAAATCGCCCGTGCTTCCCGTTCCAGGCGCTGGCGCCTTTGGCTGTCATCGGAGAGATGAAGCGGAAGAACTTTGATGGCCACGACACGCTCCAGTCTCGTGTCCCGGGCCCGGTATACTTCGCCCATGCCACCCACACCGAGCAGGGAGAGGATTTCATACGGACCTAAACGGGTTCCTGGAGAAAGGGCCATGGCTACAGTGGACGGGTATTATGAACCGACCCAGCCGGAATTGGAACAGAGAGGGTGAAAGAGAGGTTGGAAATAATGGTCGCCTCCGTGGTGAAAGGTGCACGGCAGCCAGCCGCTGCTGGAAGCGGTGGAATGGAAAAATGTGATCTCGGAATTGATTGTGGGGCAGCGTTGTGTCACTATGTGACACATGAGAAAGACCAGCGTCCGAGATCTGCACCTGAATACAAGCGCCATCATCAGAGAAATTGCCAAAGGCGAAGCATTCGTCATTGAGAAGAGGGGCGTCGCCGTGGCTGAGTTGCGCCCTCTGCGCTCGTTGCCCCCAACTCGTCGGCTTCCGCAGAGAGAACTTTTCATATCGAAATTCCGCCGAATTCGGACCGACAGTGGCCGGTTGCTTGAAGAGGATCGCTCGTGAGGTTTTACTTTGATACCGCCTACGTGGCGAAGTGCTATTTGAATGAACCTGATGGCAAGAAAGTAAGAAAGCTTGCGAGGCGAGCGGACGGCCTCTATTCCTCCAGTTTGTGCATTGCAGAATTGGCCTGTGTATTCCAGCGTCACGTCCGCGAGGGATCGATTACACCAGACGAAGCTGCAAGCTTGCGACGGATTTTCCTGGAAGATATCCGCAACGGAGTCTGGGTCCTTTTCCCTGTTTCCGAGCGATTGCTGTACCAGATAGAACTCCTGGTGGGGGGCTTGCCTCCCACGGCGTACCTGCGAGCGGGAGACGCTATCCACCTGGTTTCCGCCAAGGATGCCGGTTTTCAGGAAATATGGACCAGTGACCGGCGCCTACTGCAGGCCGCTCAGTATTTTGATCTGGTGGGGAAGAATTTGTAGCTCTGCTTTCAAAAGGCTCTCCGCGTCCCCGTGTCTCCTTGTCACCGCGTCCCCACTTCCCAGCTATTTCCCCGAAGCTTTCACCGTAATCGTAAAGCCATTGGCTCGCTCCAACTTGTAACTCTTGCCGAAGCCATTGTAATAGTGATCGGAGAAATAAAGCGCAAAGGGAGAATTCCAGTCGGCCGCGAAGTAAGGCAAGTTTTGGATCTCGGTAGGCTTCTTGGGATCGCCCCCCGCAAAACGGGTCAGGGTTATTTCCCCTTTTCCACTGACCAGCTTGCCGTGCGCTCTTTTGCCGTCCGGTGAGATTTCCCACACGATATTCGATTCATCGGTCTTGAGGGAATTCCATTGGAGAGGATAAATTTTTGCGAGTATCGCGACTAAAGCATCCCGCTGGGCTTTGGTTGCCGTCGGTTCAAAGGTGACCACCAGCCAGTCTCCTCGTCCACGAGCCCAGTTGGGACCTAGATCACCAGACAACCAGAATTTCAGGCCGGTCAGTTCAATATCCCCGTATTTGCCCTGTTTGACTTTCGTGGCCATGTTGAAGTTGCATTTGTGTTCTCCTGTCCCCTGGTGAGAAGAGTGGCCAGTGAAGTAACACGTGCAGAATAGCTCGCAGGAACACGCTTCGATGTAAGCCAACTCCACATTCCAGGGTTTCCCGCCAGCCTTCAGGCTCGCCGATCCGAGCACTAGGAGCAAAATGAAGACTCTAAGAATTCTCATCCCAGACCTCCTGATTAAGTTCGAAACTCGAATTTGAACATTTCTTTGGGCCTCCGCTGGGCTTGGAACTCGCCAGCGTCAGAGCTCGGAGCATAAGCGACAGGTCCTGCCCCAGTAACAACGTCTGCCAGAGGAAAGTTTCGATCGCCGACTTACTCTGGCAGGACCCGTCGCTTAGAACGTGAGAAAAAATCAAAAAGCTTCACCGCGAAGACCGCGAAGGGCGCTAAGAGATCCTTATGCTCTCATCTGACCCACGAAT
>DASYPF010000323.1:0-6243 GCA_036006905.1 Acidobacteriota bacterium | reverse complement strand
TGAGTCATTGTCATCAGTCATCGATTAACCAATGAAGGATTTGCTGCCGACCGCTTGCTGCCGACTGCTTGCTGCCGACTGCCTCCTGCCGACTGCCGTCTGCCGTCTGCCTCCTGCCGACTGCCTCCTGCCGACTGCCTCCTGCCGACTGCGCTTCATCACTCGCACTCATATCTTGGTTCCTGCCGGAATGACGGTATCCTTGGGAATAACCACGATGCCGTCGCGGATATAGTAATTCTGACCGTCGAAGTCTTTCGAGCGGCTGTGGTCTCGAATCGTTACACGATCGCCGAGGCGCGCATTCTTGTCGATGATAGCGTTATGGATGCTGCATTCCGCGCCGATACCAATGCGAATGTTGTGTCGCCGGCGAGGCCGCTCATAGTAATCAGCCCCCATAAGCAGGGTTCTGCTTAGAACTGTGCCGTCGCCGATTACGCTTCTTATCCCGACAACGCTCTCGTCAATGGATGTGCCGCTGATGATACAGCCTTCAGAGATTATCGAATTTGAGATGCGGCAATTCTCGACGCGGGAAGCGGGTAGGAAACGAGGAAGAGTGAATATGGGAACCTGCCGGTCAAAGAGATTGAACCGGGGATGGCTTCCAGCCAGATCCAGGTTGGCCTGGAAAAATGCTTTAATCGTTCCGATATCCTCCCAGTAATCGTCAAACGGGTAAGCGAAAACCTTCAATCTTTTGATCGCGCTTGGAATGATGTCGCGTCCAAAGTCAACCATCTTTTCGTCCCGCAGCAAATCTCTCAAAACCGACGGATTGAAGAGATAGATCCCCATTGATGCCAGCACCTCCTTATCGCGCCCGGAGATTCCAAAATGTCGCATGAAAGAGCCAGGCGAGCTCATTTTTCCAATCTCTGCCTTCCCCCGAGGCTTTTCCCGAAAGCCCAGAATGCGTCCTGTTTCATTGACCTTTAACACCCCGAAAGCGGAGGCGCGCGACGGGGGAATCGGCAGCGCCGCTACTGTGATGTCAGCTCCAGACACGAGATGGTGCGCGTGCATGACCCGGTAGTCCATCTGATAAAGTTGATCGCCCGAGAGGACCAAGATGTGCTGCGGGTCCTGGCTCATAATGTGCTTCAGGCTCTGGCGCACGGCATCAGCGGTGCCCTGGAACCAGTTGACATTCTCCATGGTCTGTTCAGCGGCCAGAATGTCTACGAAGCCCCGTGAGAAAAGGCTGAACTGATAGGTTTGAGCGATATGTCGATTGAGCGAGGCGGAATTGAATTGAGTGAGAACAAAAATCCGGAAGATTTCCGAGTTAAGGCAATTGCTAATGGGGGTGTCGATAATGCGATACTTCCCGCCCATAGGGACCGCCGGCTTGGATCGAACCATGGTCAGCGGGAAGAGGCGGGTTCCTTTCCCTCCACCGAGAATTACCGCAACCGCGTCGAACATCGAGTAATTCAGAGATGATATGATGGGGGTGTCGGCATTCATCGGTCTAGCTCTCCCTAGAAAAGTCGAAAGTCGCAGGTCGCAGGTCGAAAGTCAAAAGCCGGAGGATTGCTTGGAAGTTCGATCTGTGACTTTCCATGCGCGACCCTGATTTCGGGGCCTCTGACCTGCGACCTGCGACTTCCGACTCATTCCGTGCACGTGATCGTGGCCGTAGTCGGTTTTCAAGACGTCGATCCGCCCTCGGCTTGCTTTGAGCGGGAACGGACATGCTTCGCATTCCGCACCATTCCCCGGTGCTTCGCTCTGCGGACCGCGCTTTTCTTTGAAATCGCCCGGAATTCTTCTTCCGTCATGGACGACAGCTCGTCCAGAGAGAGAGATACAAGTTCGGGTCGGGGCTGGAAGGCAGTCACATGCGTTTCCTTGGCAAATCGGTTCCAGGGACAAACATCCTGGCAAATGTCGCAGCCGAAGATCCAACCGGCCGTCTCGGCTTCTAATTCCTCTCCCCTGAATTCGATGGTCTGGTAAGAAATGCACTTGCGAGCATCCACCACGTAGGGCTCCGCAATCGCATCGGTGGGGCACGACTCGATGCACAAGGTGCAGGTTCCACAATGATCCGCCACTGGCGTCTCCTGGCACTCCAGCTCCAGATTCAAAAACAACTCTCCCAGAAAAAGCCAGGAACCAAAATTGGGATGGATCAAGTTGGAATGCTTTCCAATCCATCCCAGACCGGCTCGAGCGGCCCAGGCCTTGTCCATTACCGGGCTTGTGTCCACCGAGATTTTTCCGACGCACGCCGGCTCCTGCTCACAAATCCAGTTCAACAACGAATCAAGCTGCTCACCCACCACCTGGTGGTAATCATCTCCCCAGGCATAGCGCGAAACCTTGCCATAACCGGGACGGTCTTGAGTCGGGTGTGTCGTGTAATAGTTCAGCGCCACGCACACCACACTGCGCGCCTCCGGCACGTACACGGTTGGATCGGTTCGCTTATCAAAGCCGCTCTCCATCCACTCCATCGTTCCCACAAAGCCGCGGTCCAGCCAGGCACGGAGCCGTGTGGCTTCCTCGGTAAGCTTTTCTGGACGAACGATTCCGACCAAATCAAATCCGATATCCAGAGCTTGGCGCTTAATCGCCGCTGTGAGATTCATGTTTTCATTATCTATCAAGCACGGACAAAACGCGGTTTTTTTCCACACTTGTTGTGGAAAAGCCTGCGCTTATCACGCAGGGAAATTGCTAAGTCATTCCCAATCAGTTTTTTTTAGCAAAATGCTGCAATCTTGTGCATGACACTTGGTAAAAGAAGTCCAAAGGAATTGCGGATTGTGGATTACGGATTGCGGATTGGGAAAAGTCGGGGTAGTGTCGCAGGTCGCCGAAGGACTTTAGACTTTCGACCTGTGAAACCCCGCTCAGATTGTTCCGTAGAAAAAGGCTAAACCACGGGGAACACCGGCGACACGGGGACCAGAAGCGGCCGCCAAAATGATGTTGCTGATAGAAGAACCTTATCTCCCCGTGTTCCCAGTGTTCCCCGTGGTTTAATTTTTTTGAGCCGACGGGAGCTTTCCAAGTAGAGAACTGAATCGGCGCGACAGAATTTTGGCGGTCGAGTTGTGCTACACTTGGCGGCGTTTTGTGTTGGCTTGGATCGAAAGAAAAGCCTCACCGCGAGGGCGCGAAAGACGCTAAGAAAAATCTCTTTGAGGCTACCCTGTCGCGATTCGGTTGCGGCCTCAGGCTGCTCGCGTTCTTCGCGCCTTCGCGGTGAAGCTTTTCTTCCATTCTTCGCGCCTTCGCGTGAAAGTTCGCCAAAGTCTATGGAATCTCTCCCGGAAAGAACACCTGCAGAATCGCGGGTGGATATGGTGGAAGTTGTTCTGCCCAACGACGCCAACCCTTTGGGAAATATCCTAGGCGGCAAGGTGATGCATCTGATTGACATTGCGGGCGCGATCGCTGCCCATCGACACAGCCGCAGCTTTGTGGTAACGGTCGCCATGGATGAAGTAGAATTTATTTCGCCCATCAAGGTCGGCCAATTAATCATTTTGCATGCCCAGGTAACCTGCGCATTTAAGACTTCCGTCGAAGTCGAAGTAAAGGTTTTTTCGGAAGACATCATCAGCGGAACGCGCCGGCCTACCAGCACTGCCTTTCTCACTTTTGTGGCAATCGACGAACAGGGTCGTCCCCGTTCGGTCCCCCCTCTGAATCCGGGGACGGACGAAGAGAAAAGAAAAATGGAGCAAGCCCGACTGCGTCGCCAACTGCGAATGCAGTCCAAGAAGCTGATCTCGGGCTGACCCGAAATGCCAGTCGGCAGGAGGCAGGAGGCAGGAGGCGGACCAAACAGCAGGCAGTCGGCAGACGGCAGTCGGCAGGAGGCATCATCCGTCAACAGTCATCAGTATGAACAGTGGGTCACCAAATCAGATACAGCTTCTGACTTGTAATCCTGATTAATTGAGGACCTGATGACCGTGACCGAAGACGAATCCTGCCGACGTCTCCTGCCGACTGTTTGGTCTGCTCCCTGCCGACTGCCTCCTGCCTCCTGCCGACTGCCTCTTGCCCGCCCTAAACCCCAGAACATGATTACTATCACTTGAATTTTCCAATGAGATGGCTATAATCCGAGTTAGGAAGTGATGATTCTTTTGACGCTGGGGAATCGATCGTTTCTTCGAATCCACCGGGCTCCCTTTTCCTTGACTGTTTCGAATCGACAGCTCTGCTCGCTTCGGAGGTGCTTACTTTGAGGACAGTCCCTGAAAACCATCCCGTTTCCAAGATGTTCCGTGCGCTAACGGAGCGCGCCATGAATCAGGCCCAGCTTTCGGACAATCAAGTGATTCTGTACGTCTCGCAGATGCTGCTGCACTTCCTGCATACGGAGAATCTCTATCCCTACATGGATGAGTCGGGAAACCATATCTGGCACATCACGGATATGATGCTGGTGGCTGACCAATCCGATTTGAAGGAAAAGCAGGAGATCTATCGCTACGTGGGCGATTACGCGCTATTCATTCTAGGGGTTTTCCCGGAAAGTCTGGAAAGACCCCGCCGCAACAACAATGCTTCTTTCTGGGCCTCGCAGGGGCGACGTTCCTACATTGCCGCGTCGGAACTGCAGCAACGGACCGAAACAACTCATCTCTACCGCAAAATGGCCGACCAGTTTGAGCGGTGTATTCTAGGCTTGAACTGGTTCAAGGAGTACACCAGCGATCCCTTCTACCAGTACATGCTCAGCGAGTTCTCTGTAGGCGTGTAATTCCAAAGTCAGCAAGTCATCAGGTCCGCAGGTCAGCAGATTCCCGGGAGCGCACGCTTCCAGCGTGCTTCCTTTCCCCTCACACGGCACGCAGGATGCGTGCGCTCCCAGGCGGACCTGACTTTCGACTTGCGACTCCGCAACCTACGCAGATTTATCGTCCTGCCACCTGCTTTTTAAGATACGCCTGCACTGCCCTGCGAACCCCTTTTACGACCGCTGCGGCTTCCGCCGAAGGACGCAGCACCAACTGCTGTACGTCGCTGGTTGCATCTTGCATCCGGTCCAGCGTCTGGCCGACGCTGCGATTCAGATCGGAGAGCTTCTCTCTTCCCAGTTGGAGCGTGTTATCGATGCGCTCTTCGGTTTTTCGAACGTGAACGGCAGACTTCTCGAAAAATCGGGCTGATTGACGTTCGAAGTCCTGGATAGCGCCCACCAGCGGCCGAACGTCGGACAAGGCGGTTGACATCTGATCGATGGCCGATCCCGCGCTCGCTTGAAGACGCTCCAGGCGGTCTACAACTGCATCCAGACGCCTGCTGAATCTCGACACGATGATAAGCATCGCCACGGTTTGAAATACACAGGAGAGGGCGACAATAACCAAGAAGAAAACCAACAGTTGTTCAAAGGTCATTTCCCAACTTATATCGTCGCGCCTGATCGGCGTCAATAACCCCTGATCGGCGTCAATAACCAAGGAGACTACGGACGGGCCGGAAGATCCCCAAATCTCTTTTGTTTTGCAAACTTTCCACGATTCTATAGAATCATGATGTCCCAATGTGATTCTGTACGGGCGCACGGTCGTGCGCCCGTACTTCTGTATCGGAGAGAACTATGGCTACTGTAACTCTGAAAGGAAATCAGATTCATACCAGCGGCGAACTGCCCAAAGTGGGCAGCCAGGCACCGGATTTTCGCCTGGTAGACGGCAAGCTGAACGACGTCAGCTTGGACACGTACAAAGGCAAGAGAAAACTGCTGAATATTGTCCCCAGCCTTGATACTTCAACATGTGCCACGTCAACGCGCAAATTTAATGAAAAGGCAAATGATCTAAAAAACACAGTAGTGCTCATAATTTCCGCCGACCTGCCTTTCGCACAGGGACGCTTTTGCACTACTGAAGGACTAAACAACGTTGTTCCTCTGTCGATGATGCGTTCACAAGATTTTGCTAAGCATTACGGTGTGTTGATTCAGGACGGCCCTCTTGCGGGCATTTGCGCGCGCGCCGTTGTAGCGCTCGATGAGAACAACAAAGTGATTTACAATCAACTCGTCAAAGAAATTGTGGACGAACCCGATTACGAAGCGGCACTAACCGCCGTGAAGCGATAGAATCCCGGTGCGAAATTGTATTTGGTAGGCTGCTTCAGCAGCCTTTCCGAAGGGTTTTTAGGCCAGCCGTTTACCCGGATTATGCATGAATTCTGAAAGACTAGCCACGAATTGCACGGATTGCACGAATTATCGGGAGTGGGAGATGGGCCCTATGAGTATCG
>DASYPF010000322.1:0-5889 GCA_036006905.1 Acidobacteriota bacterium | reverse complement strand
ATGCTTTAAGATTTTCAATATTTTGCAGAAGTTTTTGGCGCATTATATTCGCCGGTTTCTATTATCGTCAATTGGCATTATCTGGTGAGAAGGTGAGAAGAAATTGATGGGGGATGGGGGATGGGGGATGGGGGATGGGGAATGGCGGATGGGGATGGCGGATGGGGGATGGCGGATGGCGGATGGGGGATGGGGGATGGGGAGACGCGGGGAGTGGGGTATCTAGCGTCGCCGTGTCCCCGTGTCTCCGTGTCCCCATGTCCCCATAAAATCCGGGCTAATCCGCAGCCCAAGTATCCGCGTTCATTTGCGGCCACATTGTCATGACTCCAAAAATCAATTGGAAGCGTCTGCTGAAGCGGCTCTGCTTGATTGTCCTTGGACTTTTGTTTCTGCTGTTGTTTGTCGTTGCGCCGCTTTTTCTCTCTGCCGTGGTGGTCAATCGCCGATATCAGTTTCCTGATCCGTTGATTAGAAAAACTCCTGCAGACTTTGGAATGCAATACGAGGAAGTTATTTTCTCCAGCCCGCCTGACATCAGGCTGCAGGGCTGGTACCTTCCCGGCACGACGAGCCGAACCGCCGTGATTTTCTGCCACGGCTTGAATCGAAGCCGCGTCGAAATGTTGCCGCAGGCGCAATTCGTCCATAGTCTGGGCTTATCGGGACTTCTTTTCGACCTGCGTCATCACGGCCGCAGCAGTGGGAATA
Source organism: Acidobacteriota bacterium (assembly GCA_036006905.1). Lineage (GTDB taxonomy): Bacteria > Acidobacteriota > UBA6911 > JACQSX01 > JACQSX01 > DASXTB01. Next base: position 5,178 of record DASYPF010000322.1, on the reverse strand, counting down.
AGAGCACATTTGGCGCCAGAGAGAAAGACGATGTCCTGGCGGCTGTCGCATGGATGCGCGACAAGCAGCCACACAGTAAGATTATTTTGTGGGGAATTTCCATGGGAGCCGCCGCCGTGATGCTGGCCGCCGCTGAAGATTCACGGATCGATGGAGTGATTTGCGACAGCACTTACACTTCTTTCAATGAAACGGTGGACCATCACTTCCGGTTGTTCTTTCGCCTGCCTTCCTGGCCAATCGCCAACGAAATCCGAGCTTTGATACAATGGCGCGGCGGTTTTCGGGGAGAAGAAATAGACATAAGAGAAGCGACACGCAGACTCGGAATCAGGCCGGTGATGTTTGTTGCCCAATCCAGTGACCGCCGCATGCCCGCCGATTATGCGCGCGAATTATTTTCACTTTCCACCAGTCCTTACAAACAACTGCTGATCCTCGACGGCCGCCGACATGGTCACGCTTATCGTGACCATCCAGCGGAGTATCAGCAGGTGGTATTGGAGTTTTTGAAGAGCGCCGGTCTGCTGTGAGTCAGTGGTCCGCTGTTGATTGGCTGTCAGCTCTCAGCGGTCAGCTGTCAGCTCTCAGCCTTCGGCGTGCGAGCCTCTGGCTCGCCACCACGGCTCCGGCGTGCAGGCAGCCGCAGAACCCGCGACCGGAAGGGAGTGGCGCGCCAATAGCCCAATATAAGTTACTTGTAGAGTGCTATAAGCGCCAATATCTTGCCCGGTTGCAGCGGCACCGCAGAGACAACTTACGCTGGCGCGCCGCTTCCTTCCGGTCGCGGCTCTGTGGTTGCCAATCCCGAGAGCCGAGTGCTTATCGCTGAGAACCGGAAGCTACAAGCTGAGAGCTGAAAGCTGACAGCTGACAGCTGGCAGCCGACAGTACCAACAACGACAAGACAGATGACGGATGACTGCAAAGTTCCTTAGAATTCCACCATGGACAAAGACGAGCTGTACCAGAAGGGAATGGAAGCTTTCGCTGACGACAAATTTGAAGAAGCAATCGGTTATTTGTGCCAAGCAGTGCAAATTGACTCCGATTTTGCCGATGCTTACAACGCCCTGGCGATGGCCTGCTATCATCACGGGGATTTTGGCGGCGCGATTCAGGCCTCGAAACGGCTGACAGAGCTCCAGCCTGAAAATGTCTTGGCCTGGACCAGTCTATCCATGGCCTACCAGCGCAAGGGAATGATTCCTGAAGCCGAAGCTGCGGGAGGGAAAGCTAAGGAACTTGGCTTCAAGAGTACTTTCAAGCCGAAAGCATAGTCATCAGTCATCGGTCATAATTGGTCGTCAGTCATTGGTCATCGGTAAGGTTGAAGGCAGTAGGCCTGAAGGTAAATAGGTCTGTACGTCAACAGGTCGCCAATCCCGATACCTAATGCCTTCTGACTTGTAGACCCTGATGACTTGCGGACCTGCTGACTTGTGGCCGGCGTGGCCGATGACTGATGACCGATGACCGATGACTTTTCGTCGTTGTGCTTTGCTTGCTCGCCGTACTTCGCGGCTAATTGCTTTTCTAAGCCGGAGGGACTTCGCCGAGTTCTCCCACTTTCTTACCCAACTCGGATTTCTTAGGGCGGCCTTCTCCATGACGGAAATCGTGTTCGAAGTAGCAGGTCTCGCAACGAACTTTTCCAACCTGGTGGTTTACGATAGTCACTACGGAGTGATTAGTGAGGAGACGACAGCGAATACAATAGTCGTCGACGGTATCGCCCAGGCGTAGTTCTCGTTTAAACATGGCCCCTCCTTACGTGACCCAGCCGCCGAGTCCTCTGGATTGTACCAGCGTCGAGTAGAAGAAACAATCCAAGCCGCCGTTACCAGGATTATTCACAAAAACTCACCGCAAAGACCGGGTGCGGCAGGGCCGCAACCAAAAAGCCGTTTACGTCCACGATCACGCTCACGAACACGTCAACGACCACGGTGAAGTCCACGCTGGCGAGAAACCTCGTAAAAACTTCGTCAAACAAGATTCTGCCGACTTTATAATTGAACCTTTAAGCTCTTTTCGTCATCATTCTCGCATGCGGAATCTGTGTGGAAAATGTCTGCTCGTCACCGCCCTGCTGCTTATATTGCTTCTGCTTCCCTGGAAGTCGCACGCTCAGACCCCCAAACCTCGAACCATTTTTAAAGTCAGCGCCGAGGAAGTGGTCATGCACGTTCGTTTCACCGATCGGGTGGGCAAGAGTATTTCCGATATCCGGCCCGAAGAGGTCAAAGTTTTTGATGACAGAGTCGAACAAAAAGTACAGCGCGTCTTCACGTCGCAGGAACCTTTCGATATAGCTCTGTTACTCGATTCCAGCCCCAGTACTGTCGATAATCTGGAACAGATCCGCTACCAGTCGGCACAATTGGTGAGGCAGCTTTCCGAGCAAAACCGGCTGTTGCTGCTTACATTCGACGATAATGTTTACATAGATTCCGATTGGACTTCTTCCCCCGACAAAGTAGAAGAGGCAGTGTGGCAGATGCGCACAAATCAGAAGGCTAACCACACGGTTTTATATGAAGCCGTCGCGCTGGCCGCGCAGAAAAAATTTACCCGAGATGCTCCGCGCAAAGCGATGATTGTCTACACCGATGGGGTCGACGAGGGAAGCCATGGAATTTCGGAGCGGGACTCGGTGAAGATTATCGAGGAGTCAGGGATCATCGCGTACTGCATCCAATACGACTCTAGAGACTATTATCGTCATCTTTCTAATCCCATGCCCCGTTCCCCCACAGACCCGAACTGGGAGCCGCCGGTGGGATCTACAGGAACGAAGGTGGGCCCTATTTTCGTGGGACGTAATTCGTCCGCGCGCGACCGGGCAGAATATGTGGCCCAAACGAAATACGATCACGCGAAAAAGTACCTGATGAACCTGACTCAGGCCGGAGGTGGGCAATATTTTGAGATGCTTCAAGTGCGAGATCTGTCCACCGCCTACGCCAAGATCATCGACGAACTGTCACAGTTTTCGACGGTGACCTATATTCCTGCGCGAAAGCAAAAGGATGGCCAGTTTCACCGGGTAAAGATCGCTACCACCCGCGAGGGTGTCGCCGTCCAGATGACGCGCCAGGGATACTGGGCGAAGTGAAACTCCGTTTCTTCTGCGCGGCTAGTTTGTGCGTTGGCGGCCTGACTTCTATCGGCGCGCCGCTCCTTCCGGTCGCGGCTCTGTGGTTGCCTGCGAATCTGCCTTATCTCAGTGTTATCTTTGCTTTCTCTGTCTGAACAATGGCTGAAAAGTAAAAAGGGTTTAATGTTAAGTCGCAAAATCGAAAACTCTTATGATAGAGTCGCGCAATGGACGTCTCGGACGTGCTTCACGGGTGGGCCAGGATCCTAGGTGGGCACCAACCCTCAATGTCGATTGAAATCACCCGCGAATGTCCTCTTTCCTGTCCCGGCTGTTACGCTTACAACGATGAGCACCTTGGCGGCCAAGTGACTCTCCGGGAGGTGAACGACTACAAGGGCCAAGCCTTAGTTGACGGAATTCTGCGACTGATCGATCGTTATCGCCCTCTTCATGTATCAATAGTCGGCGGCGAGCCCCTGGTCCGATTTCGCGAGCTAAGCCAAGTGCTTCCGCAACTGTCTGACCGGGGCGTACATACCCAGGTGGTCACCAGCGCAGTGAGACCGATTCCACAGGAGTGGGCAAGCATCAACCGTTTGACATTTGTGGTTTCCATCGACGGATTGCAGCCGGAACACGACGCGCGACGCAAACCCGCCACCTATGACCGCATTTTGAAGCACATCGCAGGTCATCATGTCACTGTTCACTGTACTATTACCCGCCAGATGACGGAGCGTCTCGGATACTTGCGCGAGTTCATGGACTTTTGGACGCCGCGAGAAGAAGTCCACAAAGTCTGGATGAGCATCTTTACTCCTCAAATCGGCGAGCACAGCTATGAAATCCTTCCGAAAGAGACCCGGGCCCGGGTCATTGAAGAACTTCACCAATTGCGCGAAATCTATCCCAAGCTCGACATGGCGAAAGGGTTAATTGAAGCCTATTCGAATCCACCGGCTGATCCAGACCAGTGCATCTTCGCCAAGACCACACGCTCGGTAACAGCAGACTTGGAACGTCGCATTACTCCCTGTCAGTTCGGTGGTAATCCAGATTGTTCTCAGTGCGGCTGCATTGCATCGGCCGGCCTTGCAGCTATCGGCAAGCATCGCCTTCCGGGTGGAATCCGGGTTGGCTGGATCTACGACGCTTCAAACAGAATCGGCAACATGGTCGCCTTGCTGCGTGGGGACGGGAATCAATAGAGTAGCCAGAGCAAGTGCAGCGCCCCGCTGGTACTCTATTTAATGGCATTGGGGCGTCCCACTCGACACATTAAACTTCGAAAACCATTAGAGCGTCCCGCGAGATCCTTCCGGAGCTATTCGATTTTCTTTCCACACATTCTGCAGTGATTCCGCCTCTTAGCATTCAGGGATCCGCAGCTCGCGCATGTGTTATACATGGTCTTTGCAAACCAATTGGTCAACCAGAATGCCCCGCCGAGGATCAGGAGCATTACGATCACGCTCAATATCAGATTCCTCAATTAACCTCCAGGGAGTGGGGAATTGGGGGAGTGCGAGAACGCTGAAGTGCGAAGTACGAAGTTCGAATGACGAGTGAGATATGAAGGATTTTAGGAAGGGCAAAACTCGTCACTAGTTCACTTGGTGCGCATAAGGTTCACAAAACGGTCAAATTTTGAAGCAGCACCGAGGCCACCATGGGGCTTGTCCCCATGGAGCCGTGATTGGAAACTAACTGGATCGCAACTTACGTCTCCCGCCACCACGGGGCTTGCCCCCGTGGAGCGATGACTTCCGTGCTCAGGTCCCCACCGCCAGCGTCAGAGCCCGGAGCGTCAGAAGGTGTGAAAAAATACTGAGCCGCGCGCGTAAGCAAGCGGACACTCCCAGCTGGAAAGCTCGAGCTCTCTCTGATTTGATCGATCGAGAGTCCGCTTGCTTACGCGCGCGGCTCAGTATTTCTTCACGCATTATGAAAGGGCGCCCCTTTGGGTGCATGCTATTGCTGCCGATTATGAGGATCGGCAACAAACCAAAGGAGAGCCCATGCAAGAGGATAAGTATGTGGGAATGGACGTGCACAGTGCAACTGTAGTTGCCGAG
>DASYPF010000321.1:0-13492 GCA_036006905.1 Acidobacteriota bacterium | reverse complement strand
GCCTTAGCTGCCTTAGCTGCCAATCATTTTCCCACCGGCACAAGGCCGGTGGGGTCTGGAGACGGGCGTGGCGGTTGGCGCTTAGCCTCCTTAGCTGCCAATCATGTTCCCACCGGCACCAAACCCGGCGGAGGCGTTTTTGCCACTTCATGGATTTGGGCGGCTTGAAAATGCGAAATGACCAATGATGCTCTTCCCGCAAACTCCGTCGCCTTCATCTTTCCCGGCCAGGGTTCTCAAATAGTGGGAATGGGCCGGGATTTAGTCGGCCGTTTTACAGAGGCTGTTGAAGTTTTTGAACAGGCCGATCAGGCGCTCGGATTTCCTCTCAGCAAGATTTGCTTCGAGGGGCCCGCTGAAACACTGAATCTCACCGCCAACACACAGCCGGCGATTCTCACATGCAGCGTGGCGATCCTGCGTCTGTTGCAGCGATTGGGGCGAAAAGCGTGGATCATGGCCGGACATAGCCTTGGCGAATACTCGGCGCTGGTTGCCGCCGGTGCACTCGATTTTATCGACGCTGTGCGCATCGCCCGCAAGCGGGGAGAATGGATGCAACAGGCTGTGCCGGTCGGAGCGGGGAGCATGGCGGCCATCCTGGGATTGGGGGAAGCTGAAGTAACGGAAATTTGTGCGTCTATTCATGACTTTGTCGTCACTCCCGCAAATTTCAACAGTCCCGGCCAGATCGTCATCGCCGGTCACGAGCGAGGCGTGGCACTGGCCTCACAAAACGCAGTGGACCGGGGCGCCAAGAGAGCCATCCCTCTTCCGGTCAGCGCTCCGTTTCATTGCCCGCTGATGAAACCGGCCGAAGAAAAGCTGGCCATTTTGCTGATGCAGACGACATTCCGCGATTTGAGCGTGCCACTGGTGTGCAATGTCGATTCCCGAATTGTTCAGACGGGTGAAGATGCGCGCGATTGTTTGATCCGTCAGGTTTGTCTGCCTGTGCGGTGGCAGCAAAGCATCGAATTGATGGTCGGTCGTGGGGTGACAGAGTTCATCGAAATCGGGCCCGGGAAAGTCCTGAGCGGGCTGGTCAGGCGAATTTCCAAGGAGAGCAAAGTGGCGAACGTAGAAGATGTGGCAACACTTGAGGCCTTCGCGGCGCAGTCCGAGCCACGACAGTAAGCCGGGATTAATCACAAGCATTCACTGCAGAAGCACAGCCCGGCCGTGGGCGGCAACCAAAAGTGTCTTTGGTCATCGGTCATCGGTCATCGGTCATCGGTCATCGGTCATCAGTTATCGGTCATCGGTAAAAGATCTTGCTTTTTTGGGAAAATCTTTCAGAAGATACCAAACCGTTCACGTCCACGATCACGTGCACGAGCACGTCAAGGTCCACGAAAAACGGGTCGACCCCCAACGCTCCAGGGTATGTTGTGTGCAATATTCGTCACCGTGGACGTGGCCATGCACGCGGCCGTAGACGGCTTTTCCTTTGGTTTGGTTGTGGCCTTGCCACTGTAGGCTCGTGATCGTGGACTTAAACGGCTTTTTTCGTTGCGGCCCGCCGCGCTGTGTAGCATGTTGGCAACTTCTTGTTTTTGCAGCAAGATTTTTTACCGATGACCGATGACCGATGACCGATGACCGATGACCGATGACCGATGACCGATGACCAAAGACACTTTTGGTTGCGCCCACGGCCCCACTGCGCCGCTGCGGTGAATACTTGGTTCGTTAGGTTCAACCATGAAAGGTAGAGTCGCCGTAATTACCGGGGCCTCTCGGGGGATTGGGTTGGAGATCGCTCGCGTACTTGCCAGGGAAGGGTGCCGGCTGGCGTTGTTGGCCCGCTCCAGGGAAGCGCTGGAAAAAGTCGCAGAAGCGCTTGCGTCGGAAGACGTAGACTGTTGTCCCTTGGCCGCCGACGTTTCCAACCAGGAGCAGGTGAAGGCGGCGTTTCAAGCGCTGCTGGATCGGTGGGGCAAAGTGGATTTTCTCGTAAATAATGCCGGCATCACTCGAGATGGACTGGTGCTGCGGATGAAGCGCGAAGACTGGGACACAGTGCTGCAGGTCAATCTGACCGGCGTTTTTGAGTGCACGCGCGAGGCGCTCCACTCGATGGTTCGCAATCGATTTGGGCGCATTATCAACGTCACCAGCGTGGTGGCGCAAATGGGTAACAAGGGCCAGGCCAATTACATTGCGTCCAAGGCGGGAATTATCGGATTTACCAGGGCGGTGGCGCGCGAAGTCGCTTCGCGAAATATTACAGTCAACGCCGTGGCTCCGGGTTTTATTGATACGGAAATGACGCAGGCTATTAACGAGCAGGCCCGCGACACGCTGCTTCAGATGATCCCGCTGGGTCGAATGGGAACGGCCGCTGATGTGGCCGCAGCCGTGAGATTTCTCCTTTCAGAGGATGCCGGCTACATTACCGGGCACGTTTTAAATGTAAATGGAGGCATGTATATGGGTGCTTGAAGTGGGTGCAGTTCGGAATTACAATACCACCTTTTTTGAAGATTAAAACTTAGATCACAAGCAACCTACTGGAGGCCTCGTATGGCAAGTGTCGAAGAGAGAGTTAAATCGATCATCATGGACCAGTTACAAGTCAGTGAGGCGGAAGTTACGCCGACGGCCTCCTTTGTTGATGACTTGGGTGCCGATTCTCTGGACACCGTCGAGCTGGTGATGAAGTTCGAGGAAGACTTCGATATTGAAATCCCCGATGAGGACGCCGAAAAGATTACTACCGTGCAGGACGCCGTAGATTACATTAAGGAACACAGTTCCTGAGGTTGGACTTTGAACTCAAAGAGACGAGTCGTCGTTACGGGCGTCGGATTAGTCTGTGCGGTTGGCATCGGAACAGAACAGACGTGGAGGAACATTCTGGCGGGTGAGAGAGGCATAGGCGCAATTACTCGATTTGACACCAGCGAATTCAGTACCAAGATCGCGGGCGAGATAAAAGACTTTGATGTCCTTCAGTATGTGGACAAGAAGGAAGCGCGTAAAATGGATTTTTTCATACAGTACGCGATTGCAGCTTCCGAATTCGCGGTCCAGGACGCCGGCCTGAAGGTTATCCCCGACATAGCTGAGCGAGTGGGTGTGGACATCGGTTCAGGTATCGGGGGGTTTTCCATTATTGAACGAGAGCACATTACGTTTTTGGAGAAAGGTCCAAAACGCATCAGCCCGTTTTTTATTCCTGCAAGCATCGTAAATCTGGCATCGGGCCAGATTTCTATGCGTTTTAAGGCCAAGGGTCCCAATCTTGCGCCCTGCACTGCCTGTACGACCAGCACCCACGCAATCGGAGACGCTACACGCCTTATTGCTTATGGAGACGCCGACGCGATGATCTCTGGAGGGAGTGAAGCCGCCATTACACCGATGGGTGTAGGTGGATTTGCATCGATGCGGGCTCTATCGACTCGCAATGACGAACCTGAGCGTGCCAGCCGTCCTTTTGACAGGGACCGTGACGGTTTCGTGCTAGGCGAGGGCGCCGGCATTCTGGTGCTCGAAGAGCTGGAATTTGCGCGGCGCCGCGGCGCGCGCATTTTGGCCGAGATCGTCGGCTATGGTATGTCTGCCGACGCCTATCACATGACCACGCCCTCGGAAGACGGCGACGGCGCCACGCGAGTGATGGAGAACACTCTGAAAGACGCCGGAATCCGGCCCGAGCAGGTGCAGTACATCAACGCTCACGGCACTTCCACCCCAATCAACGACACTGTTGAATCGATTGCCATTAAGCGCGTGTTTGGAAATCATGCGAAAAAGCTTGCGGTGAGTTCCACTAAGTCCATGACAGGCCACTTGTTAGGGGCAGCCGGAGGCCTGGAAGCCGGCTTTACCGTGCTGGCCTTGCGCGATCAAATTCTACCTCCCACCATGAACTACGAAAATCCGGATCCGGATTGCGATCTGGACTACGTACCCAATCGGGCCCGTAAAGCGCCCATCACTTTTGCCATGTCCAATTCCTTTGGGTTTGGCGGAACAAATGGGTGTATCATATTTAAGAAATTTGATGAGTAAATCCGGCTCGATTTTCAAGATGTACCTCCTCTGCGTATTTCTTTTCCAGTCCGTCGGTAAATAGTTTCCCCATGAGCGGCAAAAAATCGGCCATTGCTTCCACGGGCAGATCAAGACATTGGTCGGCGAACCTGAAGACTCGGCTGATGGGTTCTTTGGGAGGTTGGGGTTTGCTCAGCGGCCTGGGGGCCGCTGCCCTGCTGACGCTGCTAACCGCTCACTTTGAGTTTCGTTCCATTCCCAAATACAAGATCGGAGACATCGCTGTGGCTGCCATTAAGGCGCCCGTGGAGATGACCGTACCCGATGAAGTAGCGACGGAAAAAAAGAGAGAAGCGGCCGCCAACGTCATGCCACCCGTATTTGATCTGGATACCAACACCAATGCTGCGGTCGAAACGGAAATTAGAAATCTTTTTGCTCAAAGCCGCTCGGTAGTGCGCGCGGGCGACAGCCGCAGCCGGAGGCGTCTTGCCGTTTCGGATGCGCTGATTTCACGTGTGCACTCTCAGCTCCAGTCCAAACTGGAAAAGGACATCTCCCTGGACTTGGTGCGCGTCCTGCTGATCCATGGCTTCAGCCGAGATCTGGAGAATCAAATCGTCGAGCTGGTGCAGAACGTGATGAGGCTGGGCATCACCAACAATCGCGAGTTCCTGGCCCGATTTCAACCGCAGGGGATAGTGCTGCGGGATGTCACTACCGGTGACGAGAAACAAGTTCGAGACCTCTATTCGATCCGTGACATGCGGCAAGCCAGGGATTTTCTGCGCCAAAAGGAGTCGGAGCTTTTCCTGCTGGCAGAGCCGGAGCGAAGAATTGTCAGTTCTTACCTGGACGGACTGGTCACGCCAAACATCTCTTATAACGGGACTGAGACTCGGGGGCGTCGCGCGGAAGCGGCGCGTGACGTTGACCCAGTGGTGCTGCAGATAAAGAAAGGGAAAACTATTGTTCGCGAAGGCGACGAAATCACTGCAAAGGAGCTGGCTGTCCTGGAAAGCCTCCAGCAAGTGCGCGATCGGAGCAAAACCAGCGCGCGCGTCGCGGGTGCTTTTATTCTAATCTGCTTTTTGATGCTGGCACTGTGGCGCTACTTCATCTATTTTCAGACCAAGCACCGGCAAAGCGTTCATGATTTTCTTCTGATCGTTCTGATCTTGACTCTGACACTGATTGTTTTTCGGGGCTTTGTGACGCTGGGCGTGCTGGTCGCTGAAAGCCTGCGAGTGGGAAGTCTAAGCCAGCCTGAGCTTTATTATTTTGCCGCTCCACTGGCATTCGGCTGCATTTTAGTGATCTTACTGTTGCATACGGGGGCCGCCGTCGTCTACACGGTACTTCTCACAGCATTGGTGGGCCTGTACGCGCGCGATTCGAGCGCAATGGTCTATACCCTTTTGGGCTGCCTCGCGGCCATCTTCGCCCTGAATCAGTACAAGGAAAGAGCCGCCATTGTCCGGTGTGGTTTAGTGCTCGGATTGGTAAATGTGTTGACAGTGCTCGGGCTCAATATGATCCGGGCGCCTCTGGTATGGAACGCAGTGCTGATTCAATCGTTGTGCGGTTTTCTAAGCGGCATAATGGCGGCGGGGCTTACCAGCCTGATGCTCCCGCTGCTGGAAACCATCTTTGGGATTACTACCGACATAAAGCTCCTGGAGCTTTCCAACCTAAACACTCCAATTCTGCGCCGGCTTGCGCTGGAAGCGCCCGGAACCTATCACCACAGCATTATCGTCGGTACATTGGCTGAAGCTGCTGCAGAGGCGATCGGCGCCAACTCGCTGCTGGTTCGAGTGGGCGCCTATTACCATGACATCGGGAAAATAAAGAAGGCGGAGTATTATGTCGAGAACCAGCTCTTCACCGGAAACAAGCACGAGCATCTTACTCCCGCCATGAGCAGCCTGATCATCTCCAGTCATGTGAGAGATGGGTTGGAGATGGCCGAACAGATCAAACTGCCGCAGAAGATTGGAGATCTAATTCCGCAACACCACGGCACTCGACTGATGACTTATTTTTACCAGAAGGCGAAAGACGCTGCGGAAGGAACAAAACAAGTCATCAACGAGAATGAGTTTCGTTATCCGGGTCCCAAACCTCAAAGCCGGGAGGCGGCGATTCTTATGCTGGCTGACGGAGTGGAGGCCGCTTCCCGCACGCTGACCGATCCCACGCCTAATCAGATTCTGGGCATGGTTAAGCGAATTGTTTACAACACCCTGAATGATGGCCAGTTTGATGAGTGCGAGATCACCATGAAGGATCTGGATCTGATCGCCCATGCATTTATGCGTGTACTGACGGGAATGCACCACCATCGCATCGACTATCCAGGCTTCGATTTCAACAAGATTGAAAAAGAAGGTCCGAGTCCGGAATCAAATCAACGTATTCAATAATCAGCGACGCTACCCAGTGTCGGTCGCCGCTATTCGGCGGTTTGCCTCTGAAGCGGCAGCGGTGGCCGGAGTTTCCGATCGAGAATTCACCGTGTTGTTTGTCGGCGCCAGGAAGATGACTCAATTGAATTCAAAGTATCGGCGCCGGAAGCATGCCACCGACGTTCTCTCTTTTTCGGCAGGTGATGCGCACGCGCTATCGAATTATCTGGGGGATATCGTGATTTGCCCGGAAGTGGCCCGGCGAAACTCCAGCTCTTTTGCCCGGGAGTTAAGGATTCTGGTGCTGCATGGCATTCTGCACCTGATCGGCTACGACCACGAAGCGGACAACGGGGAAATGAATCGCGTGGAATTGCGGCTGAGGCGCAGGCTGGGCTTGCGATGATTTCGGCCTTCTGGTTGTCAGTGTTGCTGGCATTCCTGTTGCTGATATTGTCACTGATCGAGAATGCGATTACTCATCTGAGTCGCTTCGAGCTGCGTGTGATGCTGGAGAAGTCGGAAAAACCCAGCGCTTTTGTCCAGCGCCTGGTGCAGGAAAGAACAGAGATTCTGGTACCGCTGCAGTTTTCCATTCAGCTCACGCAGATCGGCTTGGCGGTACTGGGCGCCTATCTACTGTTTTCGCGGCGGCTTTCTCATCCTCTGTTGCTTGCCTTTGTCGCTCTCGCTCTGTGTGTGTTCCTGCTGCGCCAGCTCATTCCCAAGCTGATCGTGCGCACCAATCCTGAGAAGGTGTTCCTCTTCCTGGTCCCCGCCTTCGAACCGGTTTTCAAGACGCTGCGATGGGTGGGGTGGCCCCTGCTGGCATTTCTTTCCCTGGCGCAAAAAGAGACCGATTCCAAGATCGAGGAAGACGAGGAAGAGGAGCCGTCCGAAGAAGAGATTCAGGCGTTTCTTGAAGTTGGCGAGGAAGAAGGAATCCTCGAGGAACATGACAGTGAGATGATCCAGTCGGTGGTGGAATTTGGAGACACCCTGGTGCGTGAAGTGATGACGCCCCGCTCAGAGGCAGTAACCATTTCCGATAAGGCGACATTTCGCCAGCTTAAAGAGCTGATGGTTACGTCGAAGCATTCCCGCATCCCTGTTTACTCCGGAACATCGGAACAAATCATTGGGTTCGTTTCTGTGCGGCAGCTTCTGGCCGAATACAGTTCCGAGAAAGCCGACAACTCGATCCGCCCTCTGGTGATGCCCACAATCTTCACGACGGAAACAAAACGCGTCCGTGAGTTGCTGAAGGAACTGCAAAAGGCGGGCGACTACATGGCGATCGTGGTCAACGAGTACGGAGAAGTGGCCGGACTGGTGACGATTGAGGACTTGGTGGAAGAAATCGTGGGCGAAATCCGAGATAAGGACGAACAATTACAAACCAGGGTGACCCCCGAGGGTCCGAACACCTACGTCATTCGCGGGGAGCTGCCTATATCCCAGTTCGAGAAGCTCCTGGAGCTGGAAGTAGGCGAGACTGAATTTACGACTGTCTCGGGATGGTTGGTAAATCATCTTGGCAAAGTACCGCAGACGGGCGAGACGCTGGAGATGCTCGGGTTGAAGCTTGAAATCCTGGCCTCTGACCGGCGGCGCATCCATTCCTTGCGAGTACGGCTGGAAGGTAATGTCACCAGCGGTCAGGCTCAAACTTCATGAATGATGCTGAACTAATGCGGCGGGCGCTCCTGCTGGCGCATCGCGGCTTAGGCCGCGTCTCTCCCAATCCGGCGGTGGGCGCCGTCCTGGTCAAGAACGGTCGGGTCGTGGGAGAGGGGTTTCATCAATACCAGCAAGTCAAGCACGCCGAGGTAATCGCTTGCGAACAAGCCGGAACGGAGGCGACGGGAGCGAGCCTTTACATAAATTTGGAGCCGTGCGCCCATCAGGGAAGAACCCGGCCTTGCTGCGAATATTTGGCCGGCAAGAAGATTGCGCGCGTAGTAGCGGCAATGCAGGACCCCAACCCCCTCGTTAACGGCCGTGGCTTTCGGAGCCTGAAAGAAGCGGGAATCGAAGTAGAAGTAGGCCTGCTCGAAGCGGAGGCGGCCTCCCTCAATGAAAGCTATACGAAGTTCATCACCCTGGGGATTCCCTTCGTCACTGTCAAAGCGGCGATGAGCTTGGATGGCAAGATTGCCAGCGCGTCTGGCACCGTGCGAGAGCATTTCAGCGGTCCGGACAGCAACACCCGCAACGAGGCCCTGCGCCTTCAGGTAGACGCCATCGCCGTAGGAGCGAATACGGTGCTGGCCGATGATCCACTGCTGACTTACCGTGGAAAAGAGAAGCGCCGCCGGCCGTTAATCCGGATTCTTTTAGACCCGCACGCCCGCGTCGACCCGCAATGTCGATTGTTTCAAGACCCCACGCCGATCTGGTGGGTGCGCCCCCGAGCGGGCAGGCCACTACCGGCTCAAGTTTCCCTCATCGAACCCGGTTCCGAATATGCTTCTTCCTGGAAGGCCATTCTGACACGAATGACGGCCGAGAAAATGTATCATCTATTGATTGAGGGAGGCGGTGAAACCAACGCAGGAGCCCTGATGGCGAGAATTGTCGATAAGGTGATTTTCATTTGCTGCCCGAAGCTGGTGGGAGGCAGAGAAACTACCGGTGTCATCGGTGGTGAAGGCTTCCGCCCACCAATTTCGCTTAAAAAAATGACAGTCTCGCAGGTGGGATCCGACTTCTGGGTCGAAGGGTATTTGTAGGATGGTTCCTCATGTAGAGACGCGCTATAGCGCGTCTCTACCTGGAGTTTCTACATTCGATGGAGAATAGGTCTGAGCCCGCGGAGCGGGCGTCCAGCGTGTAGCCCCCGGCGCAGCGAAGCGGAGCCGGGGGTTAGTTGGGGGTTCGCCGGGAGAGCCCGCAGGGCGGGCGACAGAAAAGCCGATATCAGGTCCGACACCAGGGGGTTGTCGCGCGCTAACAACATCGGATCCACCGCTAAGCGCCGTGGAATACCTGTCGCCCGCTGTCGCGGGCTCCTATTGTTTTTTCCCCAAAACCCCGGGTTTCGCTTCGCTCCACCCGGGGCTACACGCTTTCGCCCGCCTACGGCGGGCTAGGCGCGGCTTCGCCGCGCCAGAGACGCGCTATAGCGCGTCTCTACAAACTGACTGGCGCGGTGAACACTAGTGAATAGAGTACGCTGAATGAAGGTCGCGGCTCGGCACCGATTCTTCGCCAGATGGGGCTTTACGGTCCTAGGTGAAAGGTGTGTAGTTCTTGGCGCGGATAAAAATCGTTTCGCTGAGGGTAATGGCGTTCTTCTTCCTTGTTTCAGGATCGTTTCGGGCAGATAAAGCCTCAATTCGCACGTTGATACTGAATGCTTGAGCTGGATCCACGGTTGTGGCTCCTGAAGAAGTGTAGAAAGTAAACTGAAGGTTGTTGACGTTCGTTGCCATTACCTCTTCGCCGTATCCTACGTTGATGAAAATGCTGCCGCTGCCAAAGCGGACGGTGATTACTTCGTAAGCCGCGGTAAGTTGTCCGTCCGGATCTCCTGTTGCATCTAGAGGGTTGGCAGCGTTTTTGGAACCAGTCAGGTCACTGCGCATCGTCAGTGATGCGCCATCCGAGCTGAACGGTACAAACACGGCGGCCTGTGGATTGTTCCCCGCCTGACGGATATACCGGCTGATCAAGTCGAGCGCGCCACGCGCGTTTTGCACGGTGACGTTATAATCCTCCTCGGCCGCGTAACGCTCCTGGTTCTTGGCGACCAGGGTGATGATCGCCCCTGTGATTATTCCCAGAATGGCGACTGAGATCAGTAACTCTACCAGAGTAAAACCTCGTTGATTTTTCATGGCGCAAAATGGGAAGCAAGCGTTATTACCCGATTGAACTTTATGTTGGATTTCGAGGGGCTCACCGTTACAGAAACGTCCCTTTCGTTGCCATTGACAAATGTGACGGTCCAGGCAACGTTGTAACTGTAGGTCCCTTGATTGCTATTACTTGGAGGCACAATGGTGACGGTGGATGGGCCATGATCGCCCGCAGTCATGTCGGCGGATGGAACCCCCAAGGCCAGGTCATTGTTAAAGTTGTTATGGAGCGATTCCAACTTGTCGGTGGCTACCGAGACGGCCATGGTATTTGTCCGCCCGTACGTGTTTTGCGTAATCGCCACGACGAAAAGCTGCGCCAGACCGAGCAAACCTACTGCCAGGACGGCCAGCGCAATCATTGACTCCAGTAAAGTGAATCCCTTGCTGTCAGAGCAGATCTTGTTCATTGGTACACCGTTTCGGTAGTAATTTCCGTTGTCTTGACCGTCAGGCGCAGGCTGAACTTATCATTGCCGATCTGTATGGCCCCGCCGGGAGTATTCCCTCTCGAATAAAATGTTATGGAAGCAGGCGCCAGCTGGAATGTCACACCGCTGGGGAGTGATTTCTGAGCACGAGGCGGGTTGTCGGGATCATCAGGGTCGGTCACTTGGTATGTGCCTTTTGCTGTGTCAAAGACCATCTGGAAGGTCGCATTGCGTGTTGCCGCCAGCAGTCGCGCCGTCTGGACTTCGCTAGCAAGCTGGTCCGCTGCAGTGCTCACACTGTAGTTTGCGGTGCTTCTCTGAAAGGAGGGAACCGCGATCGCCATAAGGATAGCGGCAATCGCCACCACAAACAGCACCTCCAAGACGCCAAATCCTCTGTTATCTCTCATAGATGATGGTGAGAACTTCCAACGCGCGCAAGTCTATCGGACAATTCAAAGCGCCACGGTGAGACCTCTCACAGCCCAAAATCGGTGACCTCGATCACGTTCAAGAGTTCAGTTAACAGGGGCAAGAGTAACCAGTGAAGTCAGTTCCCAGCTCTCATCCGTCAGTTGTCAGTTCTCAGCTCTCTCAGCTCTCAGTTCTCAGAAGTTAAGAACGTCAAAGCCTAGAGCTGACAGCTGAAAGCCTAGAGTCGAGCGCTGACAGCCGAGAACTGAGAGCTGAGAGCTGACTGGTTACTGTTGCTCCTGTTAACAGTACTTGTCAAACCATAAAGGGGGTCATGAGCACGTCCGGATCGTGCACGATGTAATGTTTCGTTTCCACCGTCAGCACATTCTGGTTCTGCAGGTTATTTAACACCCGGGTCGCGGTCTCACGGGAAATCCCGGTCATGTCAGCAATTTCCTTGTGGGTAAGATGGAGGCTGATCCGAACTCCTTCGCTTGTCTTCTCCCCCTTTCGCTGGCACAGGTGGAACAACGCAGTGCGAATGCGCGCATCGGCGTTATTGAAAGTGAGCACTTCAATCTGAGTCCACGCGTCGCGGCATCGCTGGCACAGCATCGTAAGCAAGGCGAAATTGATCTTGGGATTCTCCAGCAGGACTTGTGTAAATTCCTTTCGGCCTACAAAAGCGATGAAAGTGGGACTCATGGCCGTAACGGTCGCCGGTGTTGTCCCTCCGTCTATCAGCGACATTTCGCCGAAATAGTCTCCTTTTTCGTGGAAGGCCAGGATCATTTCTTTTCCGCTGGGCAGAAGGCGCGAAACCTTCACGCGGCCGTCCAGGACGATGTACATGTACTTACCCGTATCCTCCTCCATGAGGATGATGTCGCCCTTTTTAAATTCTTGATCTTTAAAAACCTTCAGCACTTCCTGCAACTCGTTGCTGTCGAGGTTCTCAAATAAAGAGACACTATGAAGAAAATCAGTGTTGACTGGCATAATTTTTCCCCAGAAAGCTGGCTAGTCGGCTGAAGCCGAATCTGCTTTCGATTTCTCTGCCCCGCGCCATCATTTCAGGAACGGCCAAGTTTGGGAAGTCATCTAGTAAGGTACAAGGCTGGATAAGCAGGCCGCTCGGCTCCCGATACTTACCTCCTCCGGCTTGAGCGTAGTAATGACCAATGGCGCGAAGCGCAGGATAAATGAAGAAGATATTGGGACCCGGGATCCAGAACAGCGTGGCCCCCAATGCTGCCAGAACGCCATCGGCCACTACCCACCGTCGATGAGTTTTAACACACTTCTTCAGGAAACTTAAGAACAATTTTGCCGCGATTTCCGGGGGAAGATAGCTGGGAATATGGAGATTTACCCGCTCGTGATGCCCCAGATTTGAACAGAGACGCTCCTTCATCGGCAGTTTCGATTGCAGAGACTGATAGCCCCTTTTGAGCTTTCCCCTGATTTGGGCAAGAGTTTCCAGAGGAGAAGGCTCGTTCTCCTGTGCAGCTTCCGGTTGCGGCCGCGGCTCCGCATAGAAGATGTCTTCTCCTGATCTTTGCAAAAACAGTACGTCAAGCATGGATTTTCTGCCATTGCGCCAGGTAGCTGGCGATCCGGCCGGCAATATCTTGCTGTTTCATAATATCGGAAATTACGGCGACACTGTCAGCGCCCGCTGCCCACACCTCCGCAACATTGGTCAGAGTGATACCGCCAATCGCCACCAGTGGCTTGGAAACCGCCTGCCGTATTTTTCGCAGTGTCTGAATTCCCATCGGAGGATTCTCTATTTTCGTCTGAGTGGGAAAGATAGGTCCCACGGAAATGTAATCCACAGCAAGGCTGTCGGCTGCCTTGGCTTGTTCCAGGCTGTGCGTGGAGAAACCGATGATCGCATGGGGAAGCAGGCGACGCGCTTCTTGCACCGAAGCGTCGTCTTGTCCCAGATGTAATCCCGAGACCCCAGGTTGCAGCGCTATCTTGACCCGGTCGTTGACCAGTATCTTGACCTTGGGAGAGGTAACGTGCTGCAAGATCTGCCGCAATTGGAGGATTAATT
The DNA here is from genome assembly GCA_036006905.1 of Acidobacteriota bacterium. Lineage (GTDB taxonomy): Bacteria > Acidobacteriota > UBA6911 > JACQSX01 > JACQSX01 > DASXTB01. The sequence continues at coordinate 312 of DASYPF010000321.1, read as the reverse complement.
CGGGATCGCTTAATTCCTTATCGCGAATCTGAATCCATGTGGCTCCACCGGCGATCAAATCCCGCGCCAAATCCGAGTGGGGGCGATTCCCCCCGATAACGCGGTCGGTAATCGGATAGATGGGAGGGAGTAATGACACTGGTACACGGTAGCAGAAAAATTGGTACCGATTAAAGCGAACACGCTGCAGATCACGCAGATTGCAGGCAACCACAGAGCCGCGACCGGAAGGGAGCGGCGCGCCGATGTAAGTCATCGTCTGTTGCGGCAATGCGTTGGCGACTTGCGGCGATGCATTGGCGACTCGACTTA
>DASYPF010000320.1:0-3984 GCA_036006905.1 Acidobacteriota bacterium | reverse complement strand
CTCCGTCCTTCTGGCTGCAGCAGTGTTAGTAACAGCCGCCCCCCGTTTTCGGGTTCAAAACGACACTGATCTCAGCCAGCTTTTTGAAAAGCGCGAGATCATGATACCGATGCGCGACGGCATTCGCCTGAATACCGAAATTTATGCGCCAAAGAACGCCCGTGATCCACTTCCGTTTTTGCTGACACGCACTCCCTATGGCATCGGCCATGATGCTAAGGGCTTCAATCCTGCTCTGCGCAGCAGCTACAAGGAATTAGCCGACGACGGCTACATTTTCGTCTTTCAGGACATCCGGGGCCGCTACAAATCCGAGGGCCAGTTTGTGATGAGTCGCCCTCCGCGCGAGAAATCTGATCCGAAGGCTATTGATGAGAGCACCGATTCGAATGACTCCATCGAGTGGCTGCTGAAGAGCGTCTCAAACAACAATGGACGCGTCGGCGTCTTGGGAATTTCCTACGGCGGCTGGCTCACAGTAATGGCCATGCTCGATCCGCATCCGGCGATCAAGGCGGTTTCGGAGCAGGCTTCGCCCGCCGACATGTTTCTGGGTGACGACTTCCATCATAACGGCGCGTTCCGATTGAGTTACGGTTTTGAATACGCGGCCCTGTTGGAGACATCTAAAACCAATACTGATTTCAAATTTGATCGGTACGACACTTACGAGTGGTACTTGAATCTGGGGGCACTATCAAACGCAAACAGGAAATACTTTCACGATAAGCTTCCCACGTGGAACGATTTTGTAAATCACCCTGACTACGACTGGTTTTGGCGCAGACAGGCGCTGGCCACTTACTTGAAGCAGCCGACGGTTCCCAATTTGAACGTAGCCGGCTGGTGGGATCAGGAAGACTTTTACGGGCCGCTGAAGATCTACGACCTGCTCGAGAAGAAGGATTCCCGGCACCTGAACTATCTGGTCGTCGGCCCCTGGAACCATGGCGGGTGGGCACGCGGAGAAGGCGATAAGCTCGGCAAGATAAACTTTGAAACCGCGACTGGAGTGTATTTTCGTCAGAAGGTTCAGGCTCCCTGGTTTGCCTATTTTCTGAAGGATAAGGGCAAGCTGAATCAACCGGAAGCACTTACATTTCAGACGGGTGCCAATCAGTGGATGTCATACGAGCAGTGGCCGCCAACCCGGAGCGTCACGGATCGCAATCTTTATTTTCAATCAAACGGCACGCTCTCCTTTGAACCGCCTCCATCGACCAGTGGCATCAGTCCGGACGCAATGGAACGAAGCCGCGATGAATTTGACAGCTACATCTCTGATCCCGCGCATCCGGTCCCTTACCGCAATCGCCCCATCGAGCCAACTTACTATCCCCGCGGCTCAGGCTGGTACACCTGGCTGCTCGAGGATCAGCGTTTTATCCACATGCGGCCGGATGTTTTGAGTTTCGAGACGCAGTTTTTGAGGGAAGACGTGACGGTTTCGGGCCAGCTTGTGGCCCACCTGTTTGCTTCAACCTCCGGCACAGACAGTGATTGGATCGTCAAATTGATTGACGTTTATCCCGAAGAAGTGCCAAACGAACCCAAAATGGGCGGTTATCAATTGATGATTGCCAATGAAGTGTTCCGCGGTAGATTCAGAAAGAGCTTCGGAAAGCCGGAAGCAGTTGCGCCTAACCAGGTCAACGAATACGTGATCGATCTGCACAGCAATGATCACCGCTTTTTGAAAGGACACAAGATCATGGTGCAGGTGCAAAGCACGTGGTTTCCGCTGATCGACCGCAATCCGCAAAAATTCGTGGACAACATTTTCACCGCGTCTGAGACAGACTACCAGCCGGCCACGCAGCGCGTTTACCGCTCCAAGCGTTATCCGTCGCATATAATCTTGCCCGTGGCAGCGCGCTAGATTGAGTGCTCAGTCCCCGGTGCCCAGTGCTCAGTGGAAAAATCCGAGCCGCAACCGTCAGGGAGCAGACCTTCCGATCCCTCGATGCGGGATGTAAATGCCTGCGATTGATTGTGGATTTGCACATCAAAAACACTCTGTCGCCGCTACGCGTCTCGTCATTTTCGGGGACGCCTGACCGAGGCCTCACGGCCTCGGCTACAATTCTCTGCGCCGCTGCGCGGCTCGCTTTGTGCCTACGAGAGATTTATGAATAGTCCGGCCTTACGCGCGCGGCTCAGTACTTTTTCACTGGGCACTGGCCACTGGGCACCGAATACTGACTGTGCTATATTTGGGGACAACTAAACCCGGAGGAACACCCATGAAACGCCGCGAATTCCTGCGATACAGCTCGATTGCTGGTGGAGCTGCCGTTCTTAATCTGGACCGCTTTCCATATCATTTGTTTGCTTCCACCAAAAAGAAGCACGCGCAGGATGTCGTCACTTTGGGGAAGACCGGTATCAAGCTTTCACGGCTGGCGCAAGGAACGGGAACAATCGGCGGCGGCAAGCACTCACATCAAACGGCTTTGGGCTTGCAAGGACTGGCCGACTTGTTTCGCGCTGGCGTCGATAATGGGTTGAACTTTTGGGATCTTGCTGACAGCTATGGCAGCCATCCCTACGCGAAAGAAGCACTCAAGACGGTAAAGCGCGATGAGGTCGTGATCATGACCAAAACGTCGGCCAACACAGAGGAGCAGATGCGTGCCGATCTGGACCGCTTTCGGGAGGAGATCGGAACCGACCACATCGATATTGTTCTGCTGCATTGCATGTTGAAGGACGACTGGCCTCAGAGAAAAGCCGGCGCGATGGCGGTTTTAAGCGAAGCTAAACAAAAGGGAATCATCCGCGCACACGGCGTCTCCTGCCATACGCTGGGATCATTGAAGACTGCAGCCGCCACCGACTGGGTGGAACTTGATCTGGCGCGGTTGAACCCGATCGGATCTCACATGGATGCCGATCCGCAGACAGTCATCGGTGTATTGCGCGAGATGAAGTCCAAGGGCAAGGGCATCATCGGCATGAAGATTCTGGGAGAGGGCGACCTCAGGCACAAGGTAGACGAGGCTTTGCAATTTGCCCTGGCCCAGGATGTTCTCGATTGCTTCACCATCGGCGCCGAAAACCGCGACGAGCTGGAAGGCTTGCTCGCAAAAATTCCTGAAGCCAGCGTTCGTGCGTGACTAAAGGCTTAACGCAAAGGCGCAAAACACAACGTCCATACACTTTTGTGGATGGTTGACTAAAACCGATTTTTGGGACACGGAAAACGCAGAAAACACGGAGTAAGCTGAATTCCGGAGCATGAAGACGCCCCGGCAAGCGCTTCCTGGCGAATATTTTATTCGGGCGCCTTCATGCTCCAGAATTCAGTTTTTTTCCGTGTGCTCTGTGTCTTCCGTGTCCCAACTCGCTTTTAGTCAACCATTACAAAAGTGTATGGACGTTGTGTTTTGCGCCTTTGCGTTTCAGTTGTGGGCGGGATTGGAAGATTCTAGTTATCCTGATTGTTAGGTCGGCGATTTCGATGAAGAAGAACAAGCTGAAATTAACTTATTTACTCCGGTCACATTGGGGAACTCTCGGGCTGGCTTTTATCGCCGTAATCTTTGAGAGTGTTACCGACCTGTTAGATCCATGGCCCCTAAAAATCGTCATTGACTACGTTATTGGATCCAAGGCGATGTCGCAGAAGCTGGCGACCGTCGTAAACACCGTTGCTGGACCAGATAAGTTGCAGATTTTGAATTTTGCCGCTATCTCCGTTTTCGTCATTGCTGCAGTCGGCGCGGTGAGTTCCTATGGTGAAAAGTATCTCACCACTAAAGTGGGGCAGTGGGTAATGCATGATTTGCGAAAGACGCTCTATCATCACATCCAGCGCCTTTCTCTTGCCTTCTATGATCAGCAGAAGACCGGTGACCTGATTAGCCGCGTCACTGGCGACATTGATGCAGTTCAGGATTTCGTCTCCCAGGCATTGCTGGGGATACTGGTGAATTCCCTGACGCTGATCGGTATGTTGACAGTCATGTTTTATCTGGACTGGCG
>DASYPF010000319.1:0-17297 GCA_036006905.1 Acidobacteriota bacterium | reverse complement strand
CCTTCTCCCTTCACCCTTCTCCCTTCTCTCTTCTCTCATTCTCCCTTCATACGTTCAACCCGCACCATCACCCATCCGCTGACACGCTTCCCCTTTTCGGCAATCAATAGATGCGCTTCTTTTTGAAACCCTTTGACGTACATATTGTGAGCGTCGGTCGAGCAGGTCTGATTTTCCATGCAGAAGTATGTCTTTCCCGGCGGCGTGTAGACCACCATATGAGTAAACTCCTTGGATGCAGGCAGTGAAACTTTCACACGCCGGTCGCGGCATTCGTAACCGGCATCTGAATGAGGTTGGATACCGAAGTAGACGGTATCCACGTTCAGCTTTTCGAGCGAGACCGGTTCTCTTAAATCGTAAGGCGTCCCTTTCGCGCTCAGCAGCTTTCCGGTGGGGAGCAATTCAACCGATTCCATCATTGTGTCTGCAGGAACATGCAAATAGGTATCCGCGCGACTCCCCAGGATTTGAAACCAGGGATGGAATGCAAACCCGAACGGCAGCCGTTTCTCGTCCCGGTTGTCTACGGCAAACTCCATCCTGACGCCATCTCGATTCAGTGCGTAGGTCATGGTGATCCGATGAGAAATGGGAAACAGCCTGTAGGCGGACAACTCGGGATTCCAGTCGAGCCACGTTTGAACGGTGGCGCCCTTGGCATCCGCAGAAGGCACGCCGCTTTCCCACTTGATGCTATGCGCCAGGCCATGAATGAAATTCTTCCCGCTGTTGGGCGTAAAGGAATAGGTAACCGCGTCAAAGGTGAACTTACTGTCTCGTACTCGATTGGGCGTCGGATAAAGAATGGGAAAGCCGTAACGGGAACCGCGCAGCGCCGACAGCTCGGGAGGTTGAACCAGCAGTTCGGTTTCTCCCACCTTCAACGAATAAAGATTACTTCCGGCCTCGGGCGCGATGCGGGCCTCCAGATTGCGACTCGAATCGGCAGGATCCTGATACTTCAGGACGATCAGCTTCCACCCGGTCTTTGCATCCGTTTGCAGTTCGGCGTTGAAGAGCTTTCGCTGTGCGGCGGTTTGTTCGAGTTCTCTCACATGGACCTCGGAATGATTGATAAGAGCCAGGAACAATGTGATGGAAAACAGAGAAAGCATCATGAGTTTCGACGTAGTAAGAATACTAAATCCAAGCTACGACTGTAAAATTGTGCGGCTAAACTTTACCCACCAAGGACCTAGAGTGGCAAAGCCACAACCAAAAGAAAAGCCGTCTACGGCCACGTTCACGTGCACGTCAACGACCACGGCTACGTCCACGGTAACGAAAAGCAATTCCAAAAGAGCAGCGATTGGTGAACGTTGTCGTGGACGTTGACTTGGTCGTGAACGTGCACGTGAACGGTGGTTTCCATTCGGCTCTAATCCTCCATTGACAGCAGATTCGACACGGATAAGATAGCAGACAGATCGCTGCGTCGAAACCATGACATCCACGAACTTTCAGCGGACTGATCCGATCCGCAACGGGAGAGTTGCCGTCGCAGCATTGTGCGCGATTCTCGGCGTTATGCTGGCGCTCTTTTCCTGGAATTATTCGGAATTCTTCGGCCCAGACAGCATCTATTACTTCGCGCGCATGGTGAAGACCATCCCGGAACTTCTTCAAGCATTTTGCAGCGTGGACAATCGGGGACAGTATCGACCGATGGGAATGGTGCTGTTCACCTATGTGCTCTTCCCCTTGTTTCACTACAGTGTGGTCGGTTATCACATCGCGCCGCTTTGCTTTCATGCCTGTAACATACTGTTGGTTTACATGATTTCCCGGCGCCTGCTGGTAAACCGCTGGGCTTCCATTGCCGCGGCGGGTTTCTTCGGCCTGCACCGTGTTGACTTCTTTGTAACATACGGTATCACTTTCATCCCCGACTTTTCCGGCCTCTTTTTCTTCCTTTCCGCATTTCTTTGCTACTTGAAACGGGAAGAAGGCCGGCGCTGGCTGATGCTTTCATTTTTTTCGTGGATCACCGCTCTTTTCAGCAAAGAAGTCGCGGTTGTCTTTCCCGCAATTGTGGCCGCTTATGAACTATTGTGGGTATCGCGAGGAACGATTCCTGAAAGAATAGGTTTCAGCCTCAAGCAGTCGGCAGCTTTCTGGACAGGAGCTTTGGGATTTATTGTGTTCATCGTTGCACTGCGCGGAGGCCCGCTCTACCCGTCATCTGCGCAACACCCTTATGCCGCGGCGATCTCGGCCGAGACAGTGGCTGCCAAAATCAAATATCTCTGGTGGGCGATGAATCTTCCGCAGGGAACCGGTATTGGAAGAACCGCCGCCGATATCGCGGGCATCAGATCTGTCGGCGCTCCGATTTCGCAAACGAATCCCTATCTGACAACGGTGGCCGGTCTGTTGCTGTTGCCTTTTGCCGCTGCTCTGGCTTTCTTCATCGTGCGTGAAGTCTCGCACCTTAACGCGCCCGCTGTTTTCGGCATCACTTACTTTCTTTTGGCGCTGAGCCCGGTCCTCCCTCTGTCGGGCAGAGTGATGCAGCACAATCTTTATTTTCCGTTACCCGGTTTGGCGCTGCTCTTCGGAATCTTCGTAGCACAGATGCTGAAGAGTCACTATCGTCTCGCGCTGCCGGCTCTATGTCTCGTCTTTCTCTTCAGTACGGCGACGGGCGTGTACAACAACCGCCGCTTTTCCTGGCCGGTGATCGCGTCTCGAACCTCTGCTGAGTTTCTGAAAACTTTTCACTCCGTCACTGCCAGCCGCTTGGATTGCAATACCACCATCGTGATTGCGCGAACCGGAGAGCCGGACACGCCGTGGTACACGGATGGTGGCAACTTGTTTCGGGTATTTGGGCCGTGCAGGAACTTGAAAGTTTACTTTGAAGATTTGAATCAGCAGCCCGACTCATCTTCTGTACTTCGAATAGAACTTCGGCGGCGCGTCGATTGAAGGAGTGAGCCAGGGCAGGACTGCACGGCCATCGGCGCAAACCAATAAAAGCCGATCACGACCACGTTCACGTTCACGAGCACGTCCACGTCTACGCAGACGAAAATACACAATCGCTCACGATTCGATTGGCCGTAGTCGTGGACGTTGACGTGCTCGTGAACGTGAGCGTGATCGGCTGTTCAGCGCCAATTTTTGTCAAAAGCGCAAGATTTCACCGAATAGTAATAGAGAGAGCACAAAGTTAGCACAGAGGGATGGGGCTGAAGCTTTTAAGTATGAAGACTGAAACATGTAAGAACACACTGCGTTCTCGATGAGTCTTCGTACTTCAAGCTTCAGCCCCGCTCTCTGTGCTAACTTTGTGCTCTCTGTGCCTTTGTGTTGAACGCTTTGTGAATAATCCCGGCTAGTTCAAGCGCGTCAATTGAATCAATCCGCCTTGCCGAACCGCTTCGCTTATCGCGGTCTCGCTGCCGAGTTGGATCTTTTTGGAGGAAATCGGCCTCAAATAGCTGTCCAGAACTTGAAGCTGATAGCTTCCCTCTAGAGCGCCTCGCAGCGTGATCGTCAGGAAGTCGTCATCCGTACAATTGGCCAAGTAGATAAATCGCGGTCTGCCTTCTATATCCAGTACCGAGTTATTTCCCGAGCGCAGGTAAATGAATGCTTTGTCCGGCGACTCAATCTTCTGATCTGGAAAAACAAAGTCTCCGATCGGCCTGAAAATCCCTTGCGTCAGATCCGACTGGTTGTCCTTATAGAACTTCAGCCACGCCTTCACCAACTCCACATGAGATCTGGGTGCTCTTCGAAAATCCGCTCCAATGGCCGGTACCCCACTGAAAACAGTGGTGATAATAAATTTCGCCGCTGTTGTTTCGTCGGCCGAGGGAGACCAGTACATCTCGTCGGTTCCCATCACCACCCCTTTGCTGAACGGCCGCATTATCAGATTGCAGAGGCGCATCTGGTCGAAATCCTCGGGCGAGTCGGTGCTCTGCCACAGGTTGGCGTAACGCTTGTTGTTCAGGTTGGCCACCGGATACCGCAGCTCGAGCGTGGGACGGCCAAGGTTCTCAATTGCGCTTTCAGCGATCTCATTCTGCGAGATGTTGAAGCCGCCGCCAAAAGTGGAGGCGTGCTTGTGCGTTGCCTGACAGAGGAAGGGGACGAAATCTTGAAAATCGAGCCAGTATCCATCCGGGTGGTAAGAGTCCGATACCCGGTCAAACAGAGACTTCATGTATCGCTGCGTGGCCGGAGTGCGCGGGCACAGACTCACGTTTTCGGCGAACTTGGAACTAAAAGGAAGCGTGTAGGGAGCACTCTCGTCGCCGCCTCGGTATGCCGGTTTGGAGTAGTTAAAACGAGTATGCGCCCGCTTCATTGCCGGATAATTCACACTCTCTCTTCCCATCGCATAAGGCGCCACCCAAAGAACCACGTTCATCTGCAACGACTGCTTAACTCGCTGAAGAAAGTCAGCAAATCTCGGAAGTTTGTCTTCCGGCGCCGAATAGTTTCCCAGCGTGCCGTCCAGCCATTTGATTAATTCTCCGTTTTCGGACTCCCAACCCGCATCGAAAAGATAAGTCTGAAAACCAAGCTCTTTGGCTTGAACCAGAGTCTTCCAGTACAAATCGAGACTGACGTTGTCCAAACTCCAGTACCAGGCGTCGTACATGGGATAGTAACACGCTGGCGAAACGGGAAACGGCTGGTATCGAAGTTCTTCATCGACTCGATCGGCGTAGTCGCGCGCGATGTCAAACCAGTCGGCCCAGGATCTGTCGGTAAAGAGAGTCTCACTGAAGTTTTGAGTCCGCAGTGGAAGCTGCGTTCCCAAAAAGAGGCGATAGCTCCCGTCCTCTTCCGGACGGCCGCCCAGATAGAGGGTACGGTTTTGAGTAAGCGCGCCCACGGCCAGCAGATTTTTCCCCTCGCGAGTTACGGCTGATGCATAGGGAATTCCGAAATTGGCCGATGTGGTGAGACCAAATGGCTCGGACTTCAGAGCCGAATAGTTTTTGTGAGTTGCCGGGTTCTGGTTGTAACTCCAAATCGCAAACAGGTCCCAATCCTGGATGATCCAGTTGGCTTCAAAAGTCTCCAACGTGAACGCTTTTTTGTCCGCGCGAGCCAGCACTACTTTCAGTTCGCTTCTTCCTGCAACGACGCTTTCGTAAAAGGCCAACTGATACGCGCCGTCAGAATAAGCATTGGTCCCGACTTCTTGCCAGGTTCCCGCATCCGGAGTCAATCTGAGCGAAATGGTCACTTCTGTGCCATTGTTCAGCCAGACCGGAAAATCAGATGCAAATAGCGGAAGGGAAAAGCAAAAGTAAATCGTGACTCTATGTACGGCGCACGCCCAGCTTTTCATTTGCTCAGGATCACATTAAATCTTCGTTAATTCCTGTAATCTGATGCACTTAGCAACGCATGCTTACATACGTCTGTACGCGAACCAATGTTCCCTTGTTTCAAAACTTTGCAGCAAGAGGAAGATCCCATCCGCGATCACCTTCGAATTCCTGCAAAAGAACTTGCGGCTGATCCGAATTTGTCGGATCATAAAAGGCAATGCGGAAGTCTGCAACGCGCGGATTTTCGACAAGTGTGTGAACCGCATATTCGATCTCTTAAAAGTCCGAGTTTCTTTCAAGAAGAAGCGTTAAACCCTCCATTCTCTCTTTGCCGGGCCAATGCGGCGTTGTAGGTACCCTTATGATTCATTCTCAAAAACGAATGTTCAAAAAAAACGAGACCAAAAGTGAGTCGCTGCTGTTTCCCCTCTTGGTTTTTCTCTTCCTGTTTGCGACGGCTGGCTGCATTCTGGCGCAAGAATCCGCCCGCATCGAGATTTTTTCTCCTCAGGGGACCGTAAAAAAGATCCGGCAGGCGCAAGCTCGCTTTTCCGAGCCTATCGTTCCGGTGGGAGATCCACGGGCGGTGACGCAACCGTTTGACATCGATTGTTCCGAAAAAGGAACGGCGCGATGGGCCGATGACAGAAACTGGGCCTACGATTTCGATCGAGACCTTCCTGCCGGCGTACGCTGCCAATTTAAGCTGAAAGACGGTCTAAAGACACTCGCCGGCCGCGAAATCACGGGGCAGAAAATTTTTGCATTTTCCACCGGCGGTCCGGCAATCCTGCAATCGACTCCTTTTGAAGGCGACACGGCGATCGACGATGAGCAGATCTTTATCCTGGAGTTGGACGCTGAACCAACACAGGAATCCGTTCTGCGCAATGTGGCTTTCATCATTGAGGGGACACAAAACCGAGTCGGGATCCGCATCATCTCCGGCGAAGAGCGCGCCAAGCTCCTGAAGACACACTATCGATACCGCAAGGGCTATGAAAAACCGCTGCTTGTCATCCAGGCCAGGCAAAGATTCCCGGAGGGTTCAAAAATCAGTCTCGTTTGGGGGAAGGACGTTGCGTCCCATGGCGGAGTGACTTCCGAGCAGGACCAGGTGCTCCCATTCCAGACCCGCCCCGTGTTTACCGCCACGTTTCACTGCCTGAGGGAGAATCCCAACGCACAGTGCATTCCAATCACGCCGATGACAATCAGGTTTTCGGCCCCTGTGACTTGGGCGCAGGCAAAGAACATCACGTTGAGAGGTCCGGGCAATAAGGAGTGGAAGGCATCGCGAGTAGAGGACGAAGACGACACTCGGACCGTTTACTACGTCTCGTTCAAACAGCCCTTCCCTGAGAAGTCGGAATTCAGGGTCTATATCCCCGCCGGTATCAGAGACGACGCGAGCAGAAGGCTGACCAATGCAAGAGAATTTCCGCTGGTAGTGCGGACCGACGAGTATCCTCCGCTGGCGAAATTTTCCGCGCGCTTCGGTATCGTGGAAAAATCCGATCCGGTGCTTCCCGTGACGGTAAGGAACCTTGAGCCGCAGCTCAGCGGAAGCTTGCTCCGAATAGACGATGAGGCGCCCCAGCAGGCGCCGCCCAGAACTCAGCAACAGCCCGCAGTCAGCGGAGAGCAGAAAACGAAAGGCGTGACCGAAGATGTCAAAGGAAGGATCCTCAAGATTCCTTCAGACAAAGCGGACCAGATATTTTCCTGGTTGCGAAGGATTCATAAATGGAATGAATGGGATGACCGGGACAAATCGATCTTCGATGCTTCGTCGGCAGCCGGCCCCAAGAAGTTCTCCCTGCCCAAGCCAAACGGAGCGAAAGCTTTTGAAGTAATCGGAATCCCGCTAAAAGAGCCTGGTTTTTATGTCGTGGAACTGGACAGCGCAATCCTGGGCGCCGCTTTGATTGGAAAGCCCAAGCGGATGTTTGTCGCCACGACCGCCCTGGTGACCAATCTCGCGGTCCACTTCAAATGGGGAATTGAGTCTTCGCTGGTTTGGGTGACCGCGCTGGACTCAGCCAAGCCCGTGAAGAGCGCCGCCGTCCAGATCAAGGATTGCCACGGCGCAGTGTTGTGGACGGGAATTACCGACGACAACGGAGTAAGCCGCGTGGACAAACTTCCGGCCCGAGACAAAGTAGCTCAGTGTTCTCCTTATCCCTTGGACCAAGGCCTTTTTGTCACCGCCCAGACGTCCGGCGATTTCTCTTTTGTTCACTCTAGCTGGGATAAAGGAATCGAGCCTTGGCGATTCCAGTTTAGAACCGAATGGGACCGGCAGTTGGTCAGCGCTCACAGCATCTTTGATCGAAGCCTGCTGCGCGCCGGCGAGACCGTGCACATGAAACACATCCTGCGCAAACATGTGCTGAGGGGATTTTTGCAGGTCGCCGAAGGAGGCCGCCCCACATCGCTGTTGATCGAACATTTAGGCGGCGGACAGGAATACAAATTTCCGCTCAAGTGGAATCCAGCCGGCAGCGCGGAAACAGAATGGAAGATTCCCAAGGGCGCCAAGCTCGGGCTGTACCAGGTCTCTTTCGTAAAGCAGGAAAACAAACAGCAGATGACGCGCTGGTATTCGGGCAACTTTCACGTGGAAGAATATCGCGTTCCTCTGATGCGCGGTTCCATTCAGCCTCCCGCGGGATCCTTGATTTCTCCGCCCGACGTGACCGTTGACCTGACCGTTCGATATCTGGCCGGCGGGGGCGCGAGCGATCTTCCCGTCAAGCTCCGCCATCAGGTGCGCGAAAGATATGTCCCGCCGTTTGAAGGCTTCGATGATTTTGCGTTCGCTAATGGAGTCGTCCGGGAAGGATTGACGCAAACCGGAGACGAAGAAGAAGAGGAGCCAGCGCAGAAAAAGGAATTTGAGCTCAAAACCATCGACCTGAAGCTGGACAAGACAGGGTCGGCGCGAGCGAAAATCTCCAGCCTTCCCAAAGCGGAAAAACCGCTGGAGGTCCTCACCGAGCTTGAATTCAAAGATCCAAACGGCGAAACGCAGACAGCCTCTTCGCTCATCCCGCTCTGGCCGTCGAAAACCGTCGTCGGCATCAAACCGGAGTCTTGGGCGCTTTCTAAGGAGTCCTTAAAATTCTTTACCGTCGTGCTCGACCTGTCAGGAAAACCAATCGCAGGCGCGCCTGTTAAAGTCGATCTTTTCCAGCGCAAGGCCTACTCGCATCGAAAACGCCTGATCGGAGGCTTTTACGCTTATGAGCACTTCATCGAAACAAAAAAGGTGAAGAGCTTGTGCGAAGGAAAGACCGACAGCAAGGGCCTGATGATTTGTCAGGCTCCGTCTCCGGTTTCCGGAAACATCATACTTCAGGCTACGACAACCGATGACGCCGGGCACAGCAGCGTCGCCAACCAGGAAGTGTGGGTTGCCGGAAAAGAGGACTGGTGGTTTGAAGTTCAGGACCACGATCGCATGGACCTTCTTCCGGAGAGAAAGCGCTACGAGCCGGGTGAGAAGGCGACGTTTCAAGTCAGGATGCCCTTCCGAGAGGCGACGGCCCTGGTAACGGTCGAGCGCGAAGGAATCAGCGACGTCTACCTGAAGACCTTGTCCGGCAAGGAGCCGGTAGTTGAGATCCCCATCAAGCCGTCATATGCGCCAAATGTTTACGTGTCGGTGCTGGCTGTGCGCGGGCGCGTCACTGGAATTCAGCCGACCGCAACGGTTGACCTTGGGCGCCCCGCTTACAAATTGGGAATTGCCGAGATCCGGGTCGGTTGGAAGACACACGAGTTGAAAGTCAGCGTCACTCCCGACCGCCAGACATACCACATCCGCGAGAAGGCAAAGGTGAAAATTGCGGTCAAGAAATCGGATGGAAAATTTCCGCCCCCCAGAAGCGAGGTCTGTCTGGCCGCAATTGATGAAGGCCTTTTGGAACTGATGGCCAATAGAAGTTGGGACCTTCTCGACGCGATGATGGGCAAACGCGGCTATGCCGTGCAGACAGCCACCGCGCAGATGCACGTCGTCGGGAAGCGACATTATGGTCTTAAAGCCCTTCCTCAAGGCGGAGGCGGCGGAAAGCAGATGACGCGCGAGCTGTTTGACACGCTGCTTCTGTGGAAAGGCCGCGTGCCGCTGGATTCCAAAGGAGAAGCTCTGGTCGAGGTTCCGTTGAACGACTCTCTCACCAGCTTCCGCATTGTGGCCGTCGCTACAGGCGGCATAGATCTTTTTGGAACCGGCGCGGCCTCGATTCGATCCACCCAGGATCTGATGGTCCTTTCCGGCATCGCTCCTGTGGTCCGTCAGGGCGACAAATTGCTCGCCTCGGTCACTGTGCGCAACTCCACCAATCGTGCAATGGAGGCGGAAAGCTCCGCTGCAGTAACGCAGCTTGGGGCGCTAAAGCCGATTGCGGTTTCGCTTTCTCCGGGCGAGGCGAAGGAGATCGGATGGAACATCACGGTGCCCACCGGCATCGAATCCCTGAAGTACACAATCGAAACAAAGGAAAAGGGAGGAAGCAATGACCGCCTGGTGATCAATCAAAAAGTGGCTCCAGTCTTTCCGGTGAGACCCTTGCAGGCAACAATCGCGCAACTGGAAAAGGATCTGCAGTTTCCGGTGGAGCGGCCGAAAGACGCGCTCCCCGGGGGTGGAGTCAATGTCCTGTTCCGCGCGTCGCTGCTCGAGGGACTCGATGGGGTCAAACGATACATGCAATTGTATCCCTACACCTGCCTGGAACAGAAAGTTTCGCAGGCGGTGGCATTGCGCGACGAGAAGCTTTGGAAATCGCTCATGGCCGATTTGCCTTCCTATCTGGATGGCGACGGGCTCGCAAAGTACTTCCCCAACATGGCGCTGGGAAGTGAGGTGCTTACATCCTACCTGTTGTCTGTCGCTCATGAGGCGGGCTGGGCAATCCCGAAGGAACTGCAGGGGAGAATGGAGTCCGGTCTGAAGGGATTCATAGAAGGGAAGATCATCAGGTACCGCTCGTTGCCTACCGCGGACCTGTCGATTCGCAAAATGGCGGCCGTGGAGGCCCTCTCGCGTTATGGAAAGGCGGAGCCGCAGTTGCTCTCTTCCATTACGATTCAACCCAATCTCTGGCCGACATCGGCCGCCCTGGATTGGTTCAACGTGCTGGCAAGGGTTCCGGCAATTCCCGATCGAGATCAAAAGCTCGGCAACGCGGAGCAGATCCTGAGATCTCGCCTCAATTTTCAGGGAACGATTATGGGCTTTTCCACCGAACAGTCCGATCATCTCTGGTGGTTGATGATTTCGGGCGACAGCAATGCCACGCGGCTGATTCTTTCTCTTCTGGAATCGGGGAAATGGACGCAAGACATGCCGCGACTCGTGCGAGGCGCTCTGGGGCGGCAGAGGCAAGGCGCGTGGGATCTGACTGTTGCCAATGCCTGGGGAACGCTGGCGGTGGAGAAATTTGCTAAGACGTTTGAAAAGACACCGGTCTCGGGTACGAGTACCGCAACGCTGGCGGCCAAGCCGCAAAGCGTCGACTGGACGGCGTCTGCCAAGGGCAAATCGCTGCTCTTCACCTGGCCGGCGGGCCGGGAAGCGTTGTCGATTCACCATACCGGGTCGGGCAGGCCTTGGGTGACGATTCAGAGTCTGGCGGCGATTCCATTGCGGCAGCCGCTCTCGACCGGCTTTAAGATCAAGAAGACTTTGATTCCGGTGGAACAAAAACAGCCTGCGAAATGGACCCGTGGAGATCTCGTCCGCGTGCGGTTGGAATTGGAGTCTCAGGCCGATATGACGTGGGTAGTGCTGAGCGATCCGGTCGCCGCAGGCTCGACGATTTTGGGCAGCGCCTTTGCGACGGAATCCGCCTTCGCGACTCAAGGCGAAAAAAGCGAGGGGTGGGTCTGGCCGGCGTTTCAGGAGCGGTCCTTTGAAGCGTACCGTGCTTATTACGAGTATGTCCCCAAGGGAAAGTGGACGGTCGAATATACCGCGCGGCTCAACAATGAAGGCGTTTTCCATCTTCCGCCGACACGAATCGAGGCGATGTACTCTCCGGAAATGTTTGGCGAGATCCCGAACGCGGACGTGCGAGTGCTGCCGTAAAGAAATTTCGAATTCCGAGTTTCGAATTTCGAATTGAGTAAGCAGTACGTGAAATTGTGCGACAAAGCGAAGCACGACGGTTGGAAGCTGTGAAGAAATTCTTTTCACCACGGAGACACGGAGTCGGCAGAGGAGGCACGGAGCTTCTACCTCTGCGTAATCTCTGCGTTCTCTGCGCCTCTGTGGTGAAAACAATCTTGCGTGTTTCGCCAATCCTTTTCGCTCTGCTCATCTGGATGGTATGGAATACGCCTAAACATCCTGTCCCTTCGTTCCAACAAGTCCGCGATTCCTATCGAACATCCGACGCCCTCCTGTTGGACCGCCACGGCAAGTTGCTTCAGGAAATCCGGACCGACCAGCGAGGGAGAAGACTCGATTGGGTTCCGCTCGGCGATATTTCTCCCGCGATCCAATCGGCCGTCGTCTTTGCCGAAGACAAGAGATTCTTCAAACACGGCGGCGCCGACTGGATGGCATTGGGAGGCGCGCTTCGGGATGGTCTGCTTGGAAGTCCCCGCGGCGCCAGCACCCTCACCATGCAGGTGGCAGCCTTGACAAATGACGACATACAGCCGCGAGACTCAAAATGGTCGTTGCGCAGAAAGTGGAAGCAGATCCAGCAAGCTCGCAGCATTGAAGCCCACTGGTCCAAGGCGGAAATTCTGGAAGCTTACCTCAATCTGGTCACCTTCCGCGGCGAGCTGCAGGGGATTGCCGCCGCTTCTCGGGGCCTTTTTGGAAAAGTGCCGCATGGTTTGAACGATTCCGAGTCGGTGATTCTTGCTTCGCTGCTGCGCGGGCCGAATGCATCGGTGGAAAGCGTGACACGCAGAGCTTCCCGGCTTGCCGGCGCCATGGGCCTGCACATTGAGCGCAAGAATATTTTCTTTGCCGCGCGGCGCGCGCTGTCGCATTCCTACTTTATCGAGCCGCAGGCGAATCTGGCGCCGCTCGTGGCCGAACAGCTCCTGGGAGCGCACGCTTCCAGCGTGCTCGGCGCGGCTCGGGGCAATAGCACGCAAGATGCGCGCGCTCCGGGGGTGGCGCAATCGCCGCTTCAATTTCTCCTGGGAGCGCACGCTTCCAGCGTGCTCGGCGCGGCTCGGGGCAATAGCACGCAAGATGCGCGCGCTCCCGGGGTGGCGCAATCGCCGCTTCAGATTGTGTGTACATTGGATGCTAATCTGCAAGCCTTCGCCAGTGAAGCGCTACGCCGTCACATTCTTGAAGTGTCAGCGCAAAATGTCCATGACGGCGCTGTCATGGTGATTGAAAATGCAACCGGCGATGTCCTGGCTTATGTCGGCAATACCGGAGCAGCGTCAAGCGCACGGTACGTGGATGGCATACACGCCCAGAGGCAGGCCGGTTCCACGCTGAAGCCCTTTCTGTACGGGCTTGCCTTTGAAAATCGGCTTCTGACAACCGCCTCGTTAATCGATGACAGCCCGCTGGATATTCAGGTGGGAGTCGGGATTTATCGTCCGCGAAATTACGACAACCAGTTCAACGGTCTGGTGACGGCCCGCACGGCGCTTGCTTCTTCGCTGAATGTTCCGGCCGTAAAGACGCTGAACATTGTCGGTGTCGACGCATTTCTTGCCAAACTCAAAGAATTGGGCTTTAGATACCTTCAGGCGGCCGATTTCTACGGGCCATCACTGGCGCTCGGTTCGGCCGACATCACGCTTTGGGATCTGGTCAATGCCTACCGGACATTGGCCAACCACGGCATCTGGACCGAGATGCGGCTGGCGATGGATTTCTCTGCGGAAGCTCAGCGGTCTCTGCGCCTTTGTAGTGATCTTCCCTCGGACTTCTCACCACAGAGACACAGAGTTCGCAGAGTTTCCGCAGAGAAATCAGTTTGGGCGACAAGAAAAAGAATCTATTCCGAACAAACCGCCTTCTTGATCTCCAACATTCTGTCCGACCGCGAAAGCCGCAGCAAAACGTTCAGCTTGGAAAGCCCGCTGGCGTCTCGATTCTGGACGGCAGTGAAAACCGGAACCAGCAAGGAAATGCGGGACAACTGGTGCGTCGGATTCTCCAGCGAGTATACCGTCGGCGTTTGGGTCGGAAATTTTTCCGGCGAGCCGATGTGGAATGTCAGCGGCATCACTGGCGCCGCGCCGGTCTGGATTGAAATCATGAACTGGCTGCACCGTAGCCGGCCGAGCCGGCCACCAAATCCCCCGGCCGGAGTCGTTGCCATGAGGACAGACATTCCGGAACTCGGGCAAACTCGAGTGGAATGGTTCATTGAAGGGACCGAGACAACTGAAGTCCGCGCCGCTCGCAGCTACACGCCGCCTCGCATCGTTTACCCGGTCGCGGGAACGGTGATTGCCTTGGATCCGGACATTCCCGAAGATGGGCAGCGATTGTTCTTCAAGTCACAACCCGCCGGCAATCCCCTGCGCTGGGAGCTGGACGGACAAGCCATCGGCCCAGCGGGATCCGTCCACCTCTGGAAGCCCTTAACAGGGAAGCACAAACTTTCGTTGCTCGACGACCAAGATCGGCCGGTGGACTCTGTCGATTTTGAAGTCAGAGGCGCCGACCGCCGCAAAGCGGGTAGGTAACCCGCATTATTCACAAATGTTCACCACAGAGGCACAAAGAGCACAGAGATTAGCACAGAGGGCAGGGCTGAAGTTTGAAGTATGAAGACTTGTAAAGTTACAGCTTGTTCTTCGATGTTTCGGTCTTCATACTTCAAGCTCGAGCACTAAGAGGCCTGATTTTTTTCCAATGGCAACTTCATGTTTCCCTTGAGCGAACCAAGCGTTCGATCGAATGCCTGCTCCTGCTTTACGGTGCGTCCCGAATCGACATCGGTTTCCGCATGGGCCAGTATCTTCAGGAGGGCCATCGCCGAGCGCCACCGGTCATACGTCTCGACATCCATAACCACGACCTTGGCCTCGCCATTCTGGGTTATCATCATCGTCCGGCCACCTTCGGTGACCTCGCGAACGACGTCCGCTGTCCGGTTTTTCAAGTACGTAATTGGCTTTACGTCTTTCTTAAGATCCACGTGTCCACCTTCCTGCTTCATCTATAGCACAGAATTCTGACCTTTTACAGACCTCCTTTTTGCAAAATGTTTCCTTTTTGCATCGCAGTCACTGTCGACGGCGTTCAGCAGGTGGGAAGCTTTCTAGCAAAACAGCAGCAGGAAAAAAGACAAACTGAAGAGTGAACGGGCTGGTCATAAGCCCTCCCGAATTCGACCCTTTTGAAAAGGGTTTTCAATTCGAACTTTTTTCGTTTGATATGCTGTTTTCGGCGCGCGACCGGAAGCCACAGCGGGAGCAAAACCTCCGACTCGATGGGCCGCACCGTGAGTGAAAGCAGAAATATTTCCGGATTCAACCCAGCCCCCAGCCTATAGCGTGCATATTTCCCGAATCGGACAAATGCGGCATTTGAGCGGATTGTACTTAGCTGGACAACCGCGCATGATGCCCAGGTGACAAAGGGCAAAGTCATATCGGATCGGATCATCCGCATCAAGCAAGCGCAACGCTTCGGTCATCTCCAGAGCCATCTTCCATCCGATGTTGTTGCGCCGCGTCAGGCCGATGTAGCGGCCGATTCTGGCGATGTGAGTATCTACCGGCAGCACCAATTGGCGTGGCTCGACGCGATTCCAAATGCGAAAATCTACCGGAGCAGGCCGCACCATCCAACGCAGAAAAAGATTCATTCGCTTGCAGGCGCTTCCCGACTCAGGAGACGAAAGCAGAAAACGGACCCCGGCATCTGCCGGCAAGGATTTCCGACGGTAGACGGCAGGTGGTACTCTGTGTAACAGATTCTCCACGAAAATCGGCAGACCGCCTTCGATGGTGCGAGCCGGCGGGTCATGGCCCAAGAGAAAAAGATTTTGCAGACTACCGAATTCCAACAGCGCACGCTGCAACGCCAGGCACAAGGCAGCAACGTCGCGCCCCGTGTTGAACCGGTGATAAAAACGGCGTAGCCCGGCAAAGTCAGACGAGGAAAAGCGCAGCACGTAATTGTAGGGACTTTCTCCCATCAGTCCAAACAACCATTCCAGCGTGTTTAATATCTGAGTTACGTTTCCATACGCAAAAGCAGCGGCGAACAACGCTGCGATTTCGCGGTCCTGATCGTTACTATAGCGGTAGACAAACCGTACCGGATCGCGCTGCAGATGATTTTCGTAACGAAAGTTCTCGATGAAGCTATCCAGCGTGCCTTTCAAGGAAGTAGTCATCAGTGATCAGTGATCAGTCATCGGTCATCGGTCATCGGTCATCGGCTGCTGGTCGACGGCTGTCAGTCAACAGCTCATCAGGTCGACAGGTCTCCGGTCAACGGGTCTCAGGTCAACAGGTCCCAGGTCATCAGGTCTCAGGTCAGCAGGTCAAAAGTCCTTGGGCCTGTTGACCGATGACTTATTGGACTCATGACTGATGACCCTTTTTCTCCTGCCTCCTTCCTCGCTGCCGTCTGCCGCCTGCCGTCTGCCGCCTGCCTCCGACCGCCTGCCGCCTGCCTCCCTGGCCCGCCGCGTTCCGCAGCCGCTATGAAGGGGACAGCGATACTCCATATTCTTCAAGTAGCTCTTTGAACGCCTTTGTATTTCGAAGTTTTTCAAATTCTTTATCCTTTTTCAGTTTCTCGAAATCCGTAAAACCACTGGCAAGCGCCTTCTTCAGAAAGTCGAGGGCCAACTCGTCCTGGCCACGCTCTGCATAAACCCTGGCGAGGAAATAATTCCGGGTGCTGTCATTGAATTGGACGGAGGCCGACTGCACGCCGATTCCTGCCTGGCGGCTGAAGACCTGGGGATCGAGTGCCAGCGCCTGACGAAAAGCTTGCATCGCTTTGACGTCCTGCTTTTTCTCCAGGTATGCATTTCCCAAATTCAGATAAAAGAAAGGAACGTCTGAATTCAGGCTGATTGCACGGCGAAAACTCTTGATAGCCGCTCCTGGTTTCTTTTCCACCAGTTGTATGGTTCCCAATGTATTGAAGCCAAATGCATAGCCGTGACTCAACGCCAGGCTTCTGACGATCGCGTCGTGAGCTTTATCGTAATAACCAAGCTTGGTGTAAGTAATGGCCACCTTGTTGAAGATTACTTCACTGTTGGGATTTAGCTTTGCGGCGTCTAAGTACTTGATCAGTGCGGCATAAGTCTCTCCACGCGCCATTGCAATGTCTCCTTCGCGCGCAACTGTATTGGCCTTGGCCAAGCTCTCCGGAGGGACCGTAGCCTTCTCTACGTGAGGAATCCGAATTCCACAACCCGCTGCGGCCAAGCTGATTAGGATGCAAAACCTCGCGCAAGGCGTTGCTGCCTTGAACATTTTCGCCACCTTTTTCCATTCTATTTTGAAACTATTGATGCATTAAATGAAGCATTGACTTAGAAAGAGAGAAAAAATCCGTACCGGAACCCCGCCCAGCCGGGAGCGGGGCTGGCTGGGGGCCAAGGGACTGGGGGGCCAGGGGCTGGGGGCTAGAGTTGGTTCATCCTTAATCTTCATCTTCACCCAATCCCCGTCCCGCAACCGCTAGTTCACTTGGTGCACATAAAGTTCACAAAATGGTCAAATTTTGAAGCAGCACCGAGGCCACCATGGGGCTTGTCCCCATGGGGTCGTGATTGGAAACTAACTGTATCGCAACTTTCGTCTCCCGCCACCACGGGGCTTGCCCCCGTGGAGCGATGCCTTCCGACTATCGTTTGAAACCGTTCGCATTTCGGAGAGATGGCCTGAGGGCCGTCTCTCTTGGGCAGGAATCCCTGAGACGGCCCTCAGGCCGTCTCTCCGCTAATCGGCGTTATCAGGGGCGGTAGGGGGTCGCTCGCTGCTCCCTAGCCCCAAGCCCCCCGCCCCAAGCCCCCGCCCCCCCCC
>DASYPF010000318.1:0-12310 GCA_036006905.1 Acidobacteriota bacterium | reverse complement strand
GTCAAAGAAGGTAAGGGACGGCACCGGGGTGAATTTGAAGAACCCTCCCAGCTTTGGTTCGAACACGTAGTCGACGCCAAACTTCCAGCCGTGATTTCCAGCCGTCCAACTGAAGGCGTCCTTCAACTGCCATTTGACTTGATAGGACTGCTGCGGAACGTTGCCATTGGTACCGAAAGTTACATTGGCAAAACTCACGGTAATCGGCGAGTAGTTGTCCGAATCGATCAGGTTGTTCCAGTAGGAATACCCTGCGGTAAATTGATTGAGCTTGGTCGGGGAGAGAACCGAATTTAGGACAAACGAGAACAACTCGTTCTTATTCTTGTTGAAATTATTGGTAGTCAGGTCTTCTGTTCCTTGATCGTTGAGCGTGTTGTCGCGATTTTCCGACCAGGAGAGGTAAGCATTGTTCTTTTCGGTGAAAGCAAAATCGAGGCGCGCCGTGGTGAGGGTGTTCGTGAAAGGAGTCGGTATCTGCTGGGCAGGATTCGGTACCGCCCCATAAATACTGACACCTGATGCTTTCAGCGCGGAAAGCTCCTTAAACGAGTTGGGGGGCACAATAAGGGACTGATCTTCATTCAATCGCTCGATCGCAAAGAAAAAGAACGCTTTGTCCTTGGCAATGGGTCCGCCGATCGATCCGCCAAACTGCTTGCGTGAAAAATCAGGCTTGGACGCGCCCTGCTTCTTCGAGAAATAATCATTGGCGTTCAGCTTGTCGTTGCGGAAGAACGAAAACCATGACCCGTGGAACCTATTGCTCCCTGATTTGGTTACGATCGACAGCAACCCTCCCTGCGAACGTCCGTCGGCTGCGGAAAAACGCTGCGTCTTGAGAGCAAACTCCTGGATCGCTTCAATGGAAATGTTCTGGACATAACCGCCGACGGTGTTGTCCTTGTTGTCGATACCGTCAATGGTCGTGTTGATATTGCGCCCACCCGCGCCGGCAATTGATATGGCGCCGATGCGCGTCTTGGTGGGATCCCACGCACCAACGGGGCGCGCCCCTGGAATCATCAAGGCCAGCGACGAGAAGTTCCGGCCGTTCAGTGGCTGGTTTTCCACGGCGCGGTTATCGACGACTCCTCCGACATCCGTCTTGCTTGTATCCACAAGAGCCGCCACGCTGCTGACAGTGACGACTTCCTGAGTGCCGGCCGGCTCGAGCGTTACCTTCACGTTCGTGCTGGTGCCGACGTTTACAATGGTCTCTTCCACCAGGAATTTTGAAAAGCCGGCCAATTCGGCGGTAAGCGTGTACTTGCCTGCCTGCAGACTGGGAACGCGGTAGTATCCATTGTCTTCGGACACAACGACGCGTTCGAACCCGGTAGCTTTGTTCTTTACAGTAACCGTAACGCCCGGCACGACGGCGCCGGATTTGTCAGTTACGGTTCCTTCAATGCTTCCCAGCTCGCTCCCTTGCGCCCAGATTGTAGCGCTTAGTGAACAAGCCAAAAGCAGATTGAAAATGACGCAAAAAAATGTCTTTTTACGACTCATAGCGAATCCGTCCTCCTTGAGGCGAAAAGAAAATCCTTGAACTATTACTATCGAAAAGGGATACATCGTCAACAACTGTGGCATTCTATATCGTTTCTCTCGAGTTTGTGTAGCAATTTCTGTTCCAGGTCTGTTAACTTTCACCTAAACCATTTTCCCAACAAGACTTGGTCTGAGTTTTCACCTTAGAGTGCCCTCCGGCTTGAGTCCAAGCAAATGGACAGTCAATCCAAAATTATGGATTAGAGGCCTATCCCGGCACGCTGAAAGCGTGCCATAGTGCGCCATAGGCGCAAACAGCCCGCCAAGGGCGGGCGGCCAGCGTGTAGCCCCCGGCGCAGCGAACCGGAGCCGGGGGTTGAGTGTGGTTTGGCAAGGGAGCCCGCAAAGCGGGCGACAGCGGTCTAGCGTAACGGGCATTCCGGCTTGAAATCGATGTGATGTGCCCCAAGAAGCGCCTCCTTGTTGACTAGATAGCATGGCTTCGACGTGGCAAATACGATGCGATACAGGATTTTCTGCTGTCGCCCTGCGGGCTCTCCTAGCGAACCCCCCAACTAATCCCCGGCTCCGCTTCGTTGCGCCGGGGGCTACACGCTGGACGCCCGCTCCGCGGGCTCAGACCTATTCTCCATCGAACGTAGAAACTCCCCGGACCGCGCAAGCGGTACCATTAGGTTCGGCGTCGACGCGTCCGTCCCAGGTGATGTTTTTGTCTTGTGAGGTAAGGAAATGTACGTGCTCTTCAACCCCGTTGACTTCAACGCAGGAGTCTGGCGTGAAATGTGCGAAGAAAAAACGAGGAAAATGGGACCGCTATCCGGTCCGATTGTTTTGGGAATCGGCGACCGGGGGTGCCCCGCGCTTTGCGCGTCGGCACCCCCGGCTACTGCTATTGGTCCGCTTCGGGGACAGCCCGCTTTACAGCGGGCGAGACCGCGACAGCGCCGCGTCTCTACTACGGCACTGGCGAGGCTTCGCCTCGCACCGCGCCGTCTCTACTATCTGCGTTTCCCGTAGTCCTAAAGAGAAAGCAGCAGTTACTTTCCCGACGCCTTCACCGTAATGGTGAAGCCATTGGCGTGGTGCAGCTTGTAGCTTTTGCCAAAGCCGTTGTAGAAGTGATCCGAATGATACAGGTCAAAGGGTGAATTCCAGTCCGCAGCGAAATAACGGACGTTCTGAATCTGTGAAGGCTTGGCTGCGTTGGTTCCAGCAAAACGGGTCAACGTCACTTCCCCTTTTCCATTCTCCAGTTTCGCGTGCGCTTTCTTCCCGTCGGGAGACACTTCCCAGACGATCTTCGATTCATCGAACTTAGCTGATTTCCATTTGACCGGATAAATCTTAGTAAACACGGCCATCATTGCGTCGCGCTGAGCTTTCGTTGCGCTAGGCTCAAAAGTCGCCACCAGCCAATCCGCCTGGCCCTTAGTCCCCCAATCGGATCCAAGGTCGCCGGAAAGCCAGACTTTCATTCCGGTCAGGTCGACGTCGCCGTATTTACCCTTGGTGACCTTCACTACATTGTTGAAAGTACAATTGTGCGCCCCGGTTCCTTGATGCGAGGCGTGGTCGTTGAAATAGCAAGGGCAGAACAGATCGCAGGAGCACGCTTCGATATAAGCGAGCTCCACGTTCCAGGGCTTGGCGGGCGCATTTGCCGCACCGAATGCGATCGCACATGCTAAGGCCAGCACAGCGACCGGTGTTAAACCTTTATGATTTTGCATAGCATCCTCCTAGTTAGTTTTCGGCTTGGTATTTTAATTCTAGTTGGCGCTTCCTATTCTACGGAGCGCGAGGTTACCGGGCAAGGGACATTTCGAATTGCGAATGACGAAGTTCGAATGACGAATTAAGAATGAAAAATTAAGAATGAAGAACGAAGAATAAAAGATTGTAGTGATGCTGCCAACGGCCATGCAACATTCGTCGTTCGGAATTCCATGTTCTTCATTCTTCATTCTCAATTCTTCATTCTTAATTCACCTGTCCCGCCGCCGATAGGCGACCACCGCGATCACAGCCATCAGGCTGATAGTCGGCACCATCAGGATGAAGATTCCCGTGTTGATCGATCGCATTCCTTTAGAACCGGTCGCTGCCGCGTTGGCGCGACACATAGAGCATTGCGCCAGGGCGACAGGAGGAGCAAACAATAGTATCGCCAGCGCCAGCAACGCTGCCAAGTATCTTAGTCTTCTAAACATTGACATTGGAGCTTTGAAGTTTATAGCCTGCCTGAGGCGGGCGCCATTGGTCTTCATACTTCAAACTTCAGCCCCATTCTCTGCGCTGCCTTCGTGTTCTCTGCGCCTCTGCGGTAAATTTTTGTGAGTAATCCGCTCTTACTTGTCATTCGAAATTCGCCGCCCTTAATTCCTCATTCGAAACTCGCCATTCTCAATTCTTCATCCTTAATTCTTAATTCCTTTTTAGGGCACTCTCAACTCATACAATCGAATCGCATCTGGAAAGAACAACATCAGCATCACGATGCAGAAAATCAGAGCTGGAAAAAGGGTCAAAAACAGGCTCATCCTCTCAAAGCGCAGGTGCATGAAATAAGAAATAATCAGCGCCGCCTTGATCATGGAAAGCGCCATCAGTATGACCAGCATCGGGTGCAGCGGCAGACGCTGATATGCCAGGATCACTTCGAAAATAGTCAGAGCCAATAGCCAAAACCAAACCGACAAATAAAGTTTCTTTCCGCCCGCGTGTCCCTGTTCACTCATATCAATGCGCTCCAACCATGCTGTTCGACAACAAATAGACCATGGGAAAGATAAACATCCACACCAGGTCGACAAAGTGCCAATACAGACCGCTGACTTCGACGTCTTCGGCCGAGAATTTCCCTCTGCCAAAAGCAAAAGCAATCACGCTCAGATAGAGGCAGCCAATAATGACATGTGTCATGTGAAGCCCGGTTAGCGTGAAGAATGCCGCCCCAAACAATGGAACACCCCATGGATTGTTAAACGGAGTCACTCCTTCTTCGATCAGGCCGCGCCATTCGTTCAAATGCAGCACCACAAACGCCAGACCGCCGAGAATGGTGAAGACAATCCACATCGCCGACCGCTTGCGCTCGTTGCGAGCCGCCGCCGCTACGCCAAACACCATGGTCACTGAACTACTCAACAGGCAGAAAGTCATAACCGTGGCCATGGTGATGCTCGGCCAAGCATGGAAGGGTCTCGGCCAGTTGTCGGTAGCAGTACGAAGATAACTATAGGTGATCAGGAGAGACGCAAATGTGAGAGCGTCTGCGATGATAAACAACCACATCCCCAGCTTCTTCGAGCCGATGGCATAAGGTGATGTGCCGCCGTCCCAAACCGAAGCGCCAGCCGTGTATTGCACGTCGGTGCTAGACATGTATGTCCTCCACGCTATATAAAGTCACAGGTCACAAGTCACGGTCACAGGTCACAATCAAAAGTCACAGGTCACAGGTCGAGACAAGTCGCAGGTCGAAGGTCGCATGTCGAAAGTCAGGCACTGAATCTATATATTGCGCAGTTAATCCGCCGCTTGGATCTTCGACTTTCGACCTGTGACCTTCGACCTGCGACTTTCTTTCGACCTGCGACCTGTGACCTGTGACTCCTTTCGACCTGCGACTTCTTTCGACTTGCGACTTTCGACCTGCGACTTGCGACCAATTTTGCGACTAATTACGGTACCACCAACAGCAACAGCAAAATATAAATCCAGAGCCCGTCCATGAAATGCCAGTAGATTGAGGCTACGGCGACTCCAGTGCGACCTCCCGGCGTCAACTTCCTCCAAGTAGCTGTCAGAACACCGGACAGGCCGATGATTCCACCTAACAGGTGCAATCCGTGCGTGGCCGTCAGCAAATAAAAAAAGGAACTGCTCGGATTCGTCGCCAAATAAATCCCACGCGCCGCCAACTGCCGCCACGCAACAATCTGGCCGAGCAGAAAACCCAACCCTAACAGCAGCGTTATCAAGAGCCACTTGCGCAGTTCTGGCAGCGAACCATGTCGGGCCCTTAAGTCCTCGACGCGTGACTTGCGACCTGTGACCTGAGACTGGATCCCGACCTGTGACTGGATCCTGACCTGGGACTCAGTCCTTTGCGGTTCGACCTGCGACCCGCGACTTGCTACGTGTGACTCAGCCAGAACTGGCTCAAAATTCGAAACTCGAAATTCGAAATTCGAAATTCCTTTAGCTTTCCGGCGCGCTGCCTCCATCGTGATACTGCTGGCAATCAACACCAGCGAGTTCCACCAGAGAACCGACGGCAGCGTTGTCGGCCTCCAATCCTCGCCCAGACCCTGACGCACTACGTATGCGCTGGTCAGAGATGCAAACAGCATTACAATCGGCGCCAGCGCGACCCAGATCCCGGTGCGATAACGGCTTAATGGAAAAGACCCATGAATGAATTCGCCCCCGCCGCCTCCCCCTTCCCCAAAACGCCCGCGGAGCAGACCGCTTCCTCCTCCACCGCTGACGGATTCTTTGGATTTCGGTGGCGCTGGTGGCGCCGGCGGCGCTGCGGTTGCCATAAAAGCAATTAAGAATTAAGAATTAAAAATTAAGAATTAGAGATCGGTTCTCTTTTCATCGTTATCATTCGTCATTCGTCATTCGTCATTCGTCATTCGTCATTCGTCATTCGTCATTCGTCATTCGTCATTCGTCATTCAACATTCTTCATTCTTAATTCTTAATTAATTTGTCAGTGCCCCGTTGCCACTGGCAACGGCGTCGAATCGGTTTGCATCACGTAATCTTTTTCCGCCCCCGGGACGCCGTACTCATAAGGGCCGTGATACACGGCCGGAGGACGGCCTTCGAAATTGTCGTGTGGCGGCGGCGAGGGCACCGTCCACTCGAGCGTGGTGCACTCCCACGGATTGATGTCCGCCTTAGGTCCCTTCTTTAGTGAGTAGAAAAAGTTGAACAGGAAGATAAGCTGCGCGCCGGCCGTAATAAAAGCTACAACGCTGATGAAATGGTGGACAGGGATGAACGGCTTCAGAAAATCAAATTCCGTAAACTGCGCGTAGCGGCGCGGATTCCCTACGATTCCCAGAAAATGCATGGGAATAAAAATGGCGTAAACTCCGATGAAGGTGATCCAGAAATGGAGCTTACCCCAGGCTTCATTGAGCATCCGGCCAAACATTTTGGGGAACCAGAAATACGTTGCGGCGAAAATTGCGAATATCGAGGCCACTCCCATGATCATGTGGAAATGCGCCACCACAAAATAAGTGTCGGTTAGATAGACATCAATGATCGGTTGAGCCAGAAACAGACCGCTTAAGCCGCCAGTGATAAACAGCGACACAAAACCGCACGCCCAGAGCATCGCCGTCGTAAAGCGGATATTTCCGCCCCATAGGGTCCCGATCCAGTTGAATGTCTTGATAGCTGAAGGAACGCCAATCGCCATCGTCAGAACGGAGAACACCATGGCGGAATACGGGCTCATGCCGCTCATAAACATGTGGTGTCCCCACACCATGAAACCCAGAAAACCGATCGACATCAGCGCGTAGACCATGGCGCGGTAGCCAAAGATCGGTTTGCGCGAGAAGGTGGAGATAATTTGAGAGACGGCGCCCATTCCTGGAAGGATCGCGATATAGACCTCGGGATGGCCGAAGAACCAAAACAGGTGCTGCCACAATAAAGGGGACCCCCCCTTATACTTGGTCAGGAGCTGATCGCTAACTACCAACCCGGCCGGGACGAAGAAACTGGTCCCAGCCAATCGATCTAACAGAAGCAGGATGCCTGCCCCCAACAGCACCGAAAAACCCAGCAACGCCAGAATCGCGGTGATAAACCAGGCCCAGCAGGTCAACGGCATGCGCATCAGTTTCATGCCGCGCGTGCGCAGGTCGAGCGTGGTCACTATGAAATTGAGCGCCCCCATCAGCGAAGCGGCGCAAAATAGCGCGATGCTGATAATCCAGAGCGTCTGGCCACCACCCTGCCCGGGGCCGGCAACTGCTCCAATGGCGCTTAGCGGAGCATATGCGGTCCATCCAGAGAGCGGCGGCGTCACAAAAAACGCCGCCAGCAGGGCCAGCAGCCCGAGAAAGGTGACCCAAAATGAAAGCATATTCAAAACCGGGAAGGCCATGTCCGCGGCGCCGATCTGAATCGGAAGCACATAATTTCCAAAGCCGCCCTGTGGTGCCGTCGTCAACACGAAGAACACCATGATGGTACCGTGCATGGTCATCAGTGACAGATATAGATCCGGCGTCATCACCCCGCCCGGCGCTCCGCTAGTCGCAATCGCCCCCAGTCCTGGGATGGAAGCGTTCGGCCACACCAGGTGCATTCGCATCAACACAGACAGAATCAATCCGACGAACACGGAGAACAGAGCCAGCAGGTAGTACTGGGTACCGATCACTTTGTGGTCGAGACTGAAAATATATTTTCGAATAAAGCCGGTTGGCGCCGGATGCGCGTGTTCAACGTGGGTATGTGCCACTTCTGGCATTGCATTTCTCCTTTTCAAGCTGTCAGCTAGCTGTCAGCTGTCAGCTATCAGCTATCAGCCACGAGCCGAAAGCCATGTCTAAGAGTTGACACCTACCTAAGAACTAACTGACAGCTAAGAGCTGATAGCTGATAGCTGACAGCTGACAGCTTCCTCACTGCGGCGCCCGCTCCTTGAGCCATTTCTGATAATCCTCCTCGGAGAGGACTTCGAGCGTGCTCCGCATTTTGTAATGCCCGAGACCGCACAGCTCAGCGCATGCCACTTCATAAATTCCAATCCGCGTGGGAGTGAAATGAATGGGGATCGCCATCCCGGGGACAGCATCCTGTTTGACGCGCAGCTCGCGCACGAAAAAGCTGTGGGTGACATCTTTGGCGCGCAGGATTATTTCGACCGGATGGTTCACCGGTACCGCCATCGTCGGCACGACTATATCGTCTTTGCCTGCGGGATCCTTGTCATCCAAACCCAGCGGGTTTCCGCTGGAATCGCTCATCAGCCTGGCATCGATCCGTCCGAACTGTCCGTCTTTGCCCGGATAGCGCACGTTCCAGACAAACTGCTGGCCCCACACCTCGATGCGAATTGCCTCGGCAGGAGCAGCCTGCAAGCGGAGTTCCGCCCACACTTTCTGGCCCATGAGGTTCAATGTCAGGAAGAGGATCGCAGTGGCGGCCGTCCAAATCAGCTCCAGACGCACATTCCCGTGGCTGTACGTCGCCTTAGCGCCGGTGCGGTCGCGGTAACGATACATCGCCCACCCCAAACCCATTTGCGCCAGAAAGAAAATGATTCCGCAAACGACGAGCGTGATGTAGAACTGCCTGTCCATTTGATGCGCGTGCGTGGCCGCCTCCACCGGAAAGCTCCACTTGCCGCTGGCGAAGCCATACATGGTAATGAGGGTGATAATCCAAATCAGAAATGCCAAGAACATGATTGAACACTCCTGAAGCCGTTTGCAGGGACGCGCCCTCGACCTCAAAGCTTAAACGATTCCATCAAAAAAATCGGTTCTTCAGTCTATCAATTGAGGACGATTTTGCAATACTGAAAAAGCGTTGTTTTGGCCACGGATTACACGGATGACACGGATTAGGGCTGGGTGTGAGCTGACGACGGAGAACTGATAGCTTTGTGTCACCCAGCCCTAATCCGTGTCATCCGTGTAATCCGTGGCGCAAAACAACGCTTTTACCGCTTCTCCGGCCAATGGGCGTAAGCATAGAGCAGATCAACTATCGATTGCTCGGATCCGACGATCCCGGCGACCTTGCCGTTGCCTTCGGTGACGATGTACTCATCATCGGAGTGGGCACGCGAGCCATGGCCAAGAGCGCCGCCGCCGGCCGCCAACCCGAGCTTGCGCGTGTATTCCCATTCGGGAGAACTTCCCGCGCTGCGCGGCCAAACCATTGGCTCGATTCCGTGCTGCTTGTACATCGCCAGCGTAGACTGAACTACAGGTTCCTTGACCGAGGTCTGAGACCATTCATCGCCGCCTCCGAGCCGTCGTAACTCGATGTCTGAGAATCCATGCTTGTCGAGATGCTCACGAACCAAGTCTGCCTGTTTTCGCACGTCCTGATTGGGAACCAGCCGCGCATCGATCTTCACAGCGGCCTTTTCTGGCAAGATAGTCGCCACGCCCGGGCCGGTATATCCACCCCAAACACCGTCGATATTCAGCGTGGTATCGAAAGTCAAATGATGGGCAGCCTCTTCAGGCGTCCAGTTGTGCATGAAAGCTTTCAAGTTTTCGCGGTCGGAACCAAATAGGCGATCCCTGAATTTGGTGGTCAGCACGCGCATCAACTCCAACTCTTCTTCTTTGGGAGGCCGGATATCGTCCTTAAAGCGGGCGATCAAGATTTCGTTTTTGGACGGATCATACATGGAGCGCAAGGCCTCGACCAGACGCCACACCGGGCTGTCCAGAACGGCCTTGCGGCTGGAGTGGATCGGCATCTTCTGCGGCCCGCGCCCCCACTGGGCGCCGTTAGCCTCCAGTTCGACGTACATGATGCCCTTATTGCCGAGCGACATTGAGACCATCCCATCGGCCTGCTGCGAGGGTCCCAGGCTCATCAGGCAGTTTGCTTTTTGCAATCGGCTGCGCCAGGGATCCAGAACCTCATGGAAGTTCGGGCTCCCCTGCTCCTCGGCGCCATCACACGTGAAGATGACGTTGACAGGAAGCTTGCCGTGCACGGCGATGATCGATTCCAAGGCATTCAGCGTATACCGGTTGCCGCCCTTGCTGTTGACCGCGCCGCGCGCTACGATCGCCTCAGGAAAACCGCGGAAATTTTTCACACGGCGCGCCTCCAGCGGCGGGCTCGACCAGCGCTCTTCAACGAACGGCTGCGTGTCGTACATCATGTACACAACAATCGTCTTGGGAGCGCCGACATCGTAGCTGGCGAGAATTCCCGGCCAATCGGGCTTTGATGTCGGTACGAGAATCGTTTCTTTGCAGCCCAATTTCTTGAAAGAGTCGATCATCAACTGGGCCATCTCTTTGACACCTTTGTTCCAGGAACTGACCGACGGCTGGCGCAGATCCCGCTGCACCAGGTCGATGTGTTCCTCTTTATGAGCGGCGATATAGTTGTGGACTTTTTTCACTTCAGCCGAAGCGAGAATATCGGCGGCCTGTTTTGCCTGGGCGCGTTCCATAAAATCGAAACTGGAGTAGACCGCAGAAGCCATGGCGCCGCGGCCAGCCAGGCCGAGAAACTCTTTGCGGGTTATTTGCATGATTGTTCCTCCTGGAGAACGACTATTGTAAGCTTGTCCGTTGTCTGTAGTCAGTTGTCCGTGGTCCGTGGTCAGTTGTCCGTTGTCAGTTGTCCGTGGTCAGTTGTCGTGGCCGCCAAAGATTCTGCCTGCTGTAAGCATGCAGCAAACCAAGAATCGTCAACCGATATCCAATTACAAGTTAACGGAGCCGACCACGGACCACGGACCACGGACACCGACCACGGACAACCGACCACGGACAACGGACAACTGACAAAGTATGACTAAAATCCCCCTCTTCCAAATCGACGCCTTCACCGGACAGCTGTTTGCCGGAAACCCAGCCGCCATTTGTCCGCTGGAGCAATGGCTGGACGACAAAACATTGCAGGGCATCGCAGCCGAAAATAACTTATCTGAGACTGCATACCTTGTTGCACGCGGAGCCGACTACGAGATTCGCTGGTTCACGCCGGCTACCGAGGTGGATTTGTGCGGCCATGCCACTCTGGCATCGGCATTTGTCCTGTGCAATTTCTTGGACCCATCCCGTACGCAAGTGACCTTTCTTTCAAAAAGCGGGCCGCTGAAAGTCACCAAGGAAGGCGAATTATTTTCACTGGATTTTCCGGCAAGAGACGCGGCGCCGTGTAAAACGCCGGATATTTTACCCCGGGCACTGCGGCGCGAGCCCAAAGAGGTTCTGGCATCGCGGGATTACCTGGCTGTTTATGATTCAGAAGAAGAGGTGCGTTCGCTCGAGCCCGACATGGAGCTGCTGAAGAGCTTGGATCGCTTTGCGCTGATCGTCACTGCCCCGGGGCGCAATTGCGATTTTGTCTCACGCTTTTTTGCGCCTGCCCAGGGAATTCCCGAAGATCCGGTGACCGGATCGGCGCACTGCACGCTGGTTCCCTACTGGTCCCGCCGCCTGGGAAAATCTCATTTGCATGCCCTGCAGGTGTCGTCGCGCGGAGGTGAACTCTTTTGCGAGGATCGAGGGGATCGCGTAATCATTTCAGGAAGAGCCGTGAAATTCATGGAAGGGACGATAGATCTTTAAACAGGTGAGAGAGATTTTATTTCAAGCGAGCCGCGCAGCGGCGCAGAGAATTGTAGCCGAGGCCGTGAGGCCTCGGTCAGGTGTCCCCGATAATGACGAGCCGCGCAGCGGCGACAGAGTGTTCTTCATGCAAATACACAACCAATCGCAGGTATGTCCCCTCACGCATCGAATTCTGTCGCCGCTACGCGGCTTGACCTGTCTCGGGACGCCTGACCGAGGCCTCACGGCCTCGGCTATAATTCTCTGCGCCGCTGCGCGGCTTTTCCTCTCGCTACAAAAATTTGTGAATAATCCTGACTAGGACCATTCAGCATAAAGTCTAGCACGTTCGCTGGCATTGGTCTTGCTCAGCAACCGTGATTTTTTCTTTGCTACAGGGCTTGAAGACTATCCTCCAGACCTGTAACCTGTTTGCCTGCCAACTAATGGAGGAACTTATGCGCAGAATGCTGTTACTTGTTGCCTTCACTTGCCTACTG
>DASYPF010000317.1:0-11837 GCA_036006905.1 Acidobacteriota bacterium | reverse complement strand
TCTTACGATTCCATCTTGATGAATCAATACCCCGTCAAAGACGGCGTCGACCAGTCCTTTGTAAAACTGCTGGCCATCCACCAGGGAAGCAGGTGTTCGGGTCCCAGTATCCATGTCGCTTTCTTTTGGGACGGTGATTTTGGGTGTGGAGGTTGCCGGCTTCTTGACCGTTACCGCGGTTTTGGCTTCGCCCCGCACGGCCTTCTTCGTTCCGCTTTGGCGCCGCCTTCGGCGAGGCTGGCGTTTTCCAGTAGGCTTCATCAGTTCGTTACCTTGACCCTGCGGTTGATCAATAGCCGTCAACTATCAGCGGTCAGCCTTCAGCAATTAGAATGTTACGCTCGAAGCTGAAGGCTGATGGCTGGCTGCTGAAAGCTAATCACGCTGCGGGCACGCGATCAGGTCCGCTATTAAAGGGCCTTGACGACTACCAGCGTGAGGTCGTCCTGCAGTGGCATATCTCCCCGGTGAGAGGAAAGATCCGCCACAATTGCGTCGCAGATAGCCTGTGCCGGTGCCTGCCTGTTGCGTTGCACCGTTTCAATCAACCGAGCCGTGCCATACTCCTGCTCGTTGCGATCGGACGCCTCAGCCAGACCATCGGTGTAAAGCACTAGGATATCACCTGATTTGAGCTGTCGCCGCGATTCCTTGTAATCGGTGCCCGGAAACACCCCCATGACAACGCCTCCCCGGGTGAGGCGATCCACGCCGCCGTCGCCGTGCAGCAGCAGCGGAGGATTGTGGCCCGCGTTGCAGTAAGTCAGCACACGATTGGCAGCGTCGAGCACGCCGTAGACGGCAGTAACGAATCGATTATCGTCGAGCCCTTCTTTCAGCAGGTTGTTTATTTTTCGAAATATCGTCGCGATCGCGTAATCGTTACGGATCTGCGCCCGCAGAAATGCGCGGAAGCTCGCCATAATGAGCGCGGCAGACATTCCCTTGCCCACCACGTCGGCGATCACCAGGCCGAGGTTGTCCTGGGGGAACTCCACAAAGTCGAAATAATCGCCGCCCACCCGCTGGGCCGGAATGCTGAACGATGCGAAATCGAAACCTTCCAGGCGCGGAGGCTTGGTGGGAAGCAAGCTCAACTGGACTTGTCGCGCAATTTCCAGCTCGCTGTCGAGCCTCTTGTTGGCAAGAAGTTCTTCATGCAACAGCGCCTTCTCGATGGTGAATGAAACCTCTCTGGCGAAGAAATTCAATATTTCAGCGTCTGTATGAGTGTACTTGCCCGGCGTCACTGAGCTCACAATGAGAGAGCCGATCACGTGATTGCTGTAGCGGATTGGCGCCTCGAGAGTCGATGCCAGTCGCGCACCGGGTTCGCCGGCAATCTGCGGGCCATCGGAACCGGAGGTTGCTGCAGGGCTGTTTTCCTGCTTGGGAGCGAGCGTCACAGCGCGCGACAAATCGTGGCCTCGAGCCGTGACGCGGATATGCGCGCTGTCATAAGGAACAAGATGCCCCACGGTTTGCAGCACTAATTCCAAGGTCGTATCGAGACTTAAAGCTTTTTCCACTTGTGAGCGAATCTGCTGCGAGATTTCCAACAGTAGCCGCAGCTTGGTATCGTCAGACAGGATCGTCATAGGCGCTCTATTATCACCGACAACGGATTCAGAAATCTTCAGGAAGGACTCAGCAGGAGATTCTGCAGGCAGACAAATGAATTGTATTTGCAACAAGAGTCATGATTTGCCCTCGGTCACTATAGCATAAACAGATGACGAATGACGGCTTTGTTGCGACTTTGCCGCTTTGTGTCCTTGGTGGTGGAAAATTTTGACCACAAAGGACACAAAGGGCGCCAGGCCTCCTGCCGCTATCGCGTCTCTGAGGCAATTCCGCGCTTCATTCCATCAATTGCGCCTCGTCAAATCCGACCTACAATGAAATAAGAGAAATTCGAAAAGGAATGGAAAGCCTTCGGGGGAAACGAAATTGACAGAAAAGGAGCAAAACATGGCTTACGAAGAAGAAGGAACATCGAGAAGTCAAAATGTGACCGCCAGTCCTTCCGGACGACGCGAGCAGTTTGAAACGCATACCGTAAGGGAATCCAGCGGAAAGTCAGGCACGCCGGCGGGAGCGATCGTTGGAATCGTCGTAGTCGGCATCATTGCGATCATTGCTCTTTTTGTGGCTCTATCCAATCGGAACTACCAGGCCGAAAATATGCCGGCAGCGACGTTACCATCGACTCAGCCTCCTACCGGTCAATCTCCGGGCCCTCAAAATCAGACGGCTCAACCGCGGGCGCCGCAACCTGTGCCGGGAGCTCAGACGCAGGCCGTCGCGCGGGAAAAATCGTCTGACAGCGGTCGGTTGGCTCCTGCTCCCACGAATGAGCCCAGCCCGACCGACCAGCTCGCTTCCATTCCCGACGACGTTCTTTTGGCGCGCGTCGAGGCAGTGCTTTTCAAATCGAAACAGTTGGACACAGCCGATATCACTGTCACCACTTCCAATGGCACAGTGAAATTGACCGGTACAGTCGACACGGACCAGCAAAAAAGATATGCCGAAACATTAGTCCGCCAAGTTAGAGGCGTGCGGCGATTAGAAAATCAAATTCTCGTTACCGGCGGATAAATTTGAAAGAGAATGCCGGGCTGTCGGCAAATCCAGATCAATCCGCTCGGAGTGATTTGAGCCATTGCACCGCTTCGGGATGGCTCCGCCATGCGTCACCTATTTCGGTGGCGCACATCTGGGCTTCGCTGACGTCTCCCAGAGAGTAGTATTCGGGAAGTAGTTGCGGCGTGCTCTTGCGGCCGGTCAGGTAATCCCTCACGTATCGATTTGCCCGGTGGGCCGTAGCGACCGCCTGCTTCGCTTCTTCCAAGTCGCCGGAAAGGAATCGTTCCAACACGCGGCCCCAGTTGAACACGGCCAGGAAAGAACCGGGATATTGATCCAGTAGATCCCTGGCGCCTTGGAGGTTGTCGGTCTTCAGATAAAGACCCATCAAGGTGTCGCGAATTCCCTGGTTGTCGTTAGAATTCAGTTGCAGCATCTCTTCGCAATGAGTGATTGCGTCGTGGCTGAAGCCGGTCCGGATCAACAGCGAGATAAGGGTCGCCCGGGCGCGCATGTAGGGACGCGTCTCGACGATGGCCCAGAAGTCACCCTGATTCTGTTCGAAGAAACTCCTGCCCAGATTCTCTTCGGCGCGCCGGACCACGGCCGCCAAAGCCCCGATGCGCTCTTTGTCATTGGACGCCATCAACGTCGCAACCATCGCCAGGGCATCCGTGTTGTTCGGATCCAACTCCAGCGCGCGATTAAGTAAATCGAGGGTCTCATTCAGATCCTCCGTCTCCATCGCCTGACAAGCGAGTTGCTGAGCCTGCTCGGCTGGCCCTGCTTCGGATTCAGCCAACAGTTCATCCAGGTTGCGGCCCATGATGTTTTCGCGTAAAAAATCGTTTACTTCAGCGACGTTCCTGAACTCCTGTTTCTCGAGTATCTTACCGATCGTGCGGTGCAACTGCTCAGTAGCAAGCGGCGAGGAAGGACCTGGCCGGGACTCAGAACGGGACGACCGAAGCTTGGATTTGGATTTGTTTTGAGACTTAGCTCTCTTTTGCGAGCTATATTTATTTTTGGATTCCAAAGGAGATTTTCTTGCCATCATTTTCTCAGAAATCAAAGGGACACCCCCATCCTACACGTGCAAAAACAACAAAGCAACGTTGCAAGCAAAGTAAGCCTAACGTTCGCGAGCTTGGAACCGCCGAGATCGCGCCCGGTTGCACGCAGCGGCATCGCTGAGATCACTTACGCTGGCGCGCCGCTGCCTTTCGGCCAGCTTGAAAGATGCGCTATAAAATGTCCAAACTCTAGCAGGATACTGAAAAAATCACCGCGAAGGCGCGAAGAACGCGAAGGGCTGTTTGTGGACCCGGAATTCTAGCGTTGGAATAACTATCACGCAGTCATCCATTTAAGGATGATATCGAACGTATGGTCTTGATCTGATCACCTTCGCGTTCTTCGCGCCTTCGCGGTGAGTTTTTCAGCATCCTGCTTGGCCCGCCGGCGGCGGGCTTGACCTCTTTTGCCTGCATTCAAGAAGTAAATTTGTGAATAATCCAGGTACAATCGCAGGAGAAAAAGCACGGGAATTTGTGGAGGTCAAAATGCATCGAGAAGCCAGACATCACCAGCGCGAATCTCTTCCCCTGGACAAGGAGGTCGGTGAAATCTTGGAAGAATCCCGGATGGTTTTGCCCGGAGTCCAAACCCTGTTGGGATTTCAATTCATTGCGACGTTCAGCGACCTCTTCCACAAGCAACTAGTATTGCGAGAACAGATGATTCATCTTTTGGCTTTGATTTTGGTGGCGATCTCAATGGCTGTGATCATGACCCCGGCTGCGTACCATCGCCAGGCCGAACCGGAAACCGTATCTAAAAGGTTCGCCCAGCTTGCCACACTTCTGCTTTCCGTCGGAATGATTCCACTAATGTTCGCTTTGGCGCTGGACGTTTACGTGGTTTCATTTGTGATTCTACACCGCACCGATGCCAGCTTGTTTATTTCGCTGGCACTCTTGTGCCTTTTTGCCACGCTATGGTTTATCTTTCCGCGAATGGCTAAGAGGCGGCAATACTAAGTGCTCACATTCAAAATACGTTATCGTAGTTAGGAATAGGAGCACTTTTGGGGACGAATGACCCTGTTTCAACGCTTGACGCGATATGCGCAGCGGCGGGCGCCGGCGATGATGTGTTCCTCCCGTTCAATTTCGACGCCAGGTCCGAGCACTTTGCGGAAAAGATCGATTTCCGCCGTGCAAAATCCCTGGCACAGGGTGGCCGCCACGCAGATGGGACAGTGGTTCTCTATGAAAAGGAAGCTCCCTTTCTCGCCGGGCTTGACCTCGGCCATGTAGCCCTCTTCGGTCCGCACGCGAGCCAGTTGCTGAAGCTTTTCCTTCAGCGACGCCGAAGACTTGATCCGTTCGCCATAAACCGCCTGCTGACGAGCGCGGCGACTCTCCAGCACCCGTTTTAAACCCTCAGCCCCAAACGCGTCTCCCAAAGCACCGATCAGCGAGACGTTCAGCTCGGCGTACGCGTCGGGGAAGAAGCGATCTGCTTTACGGGTAAGGCGCCAGTGCTTTGCGGGGCGGCCGATGGGAACGTGACGCTCTTCGGCTGCCACAAACTTCTCCAATTGCAGCGCGTAAAGGTGCTGCCGCACCGCCATGGCCGTAAGCCCCAGCCGCTCGGCCAGTTGCGCAGATGTCAGAGGACCTTCCATTTTCAGAAGATGAACCAATGCGCGACGGGTCTTTCGGTCTCCGGTTTCGGGCGGCTTTCGAACCATGCCTATTATATAAATATTTGTCTTTACAAAGTCAACAGCTAGAGCTATCGTGACTTTATAAAGAGACACCTTTATAAAGTCTCTAAAGGAGCCACATGTCAAAACCAGACGATCTTCCACTGAACCCATTTGCTGGTCTGAGAGTGGCGGTAACCGGCGGCACCTCCGGCCTGGGTCTCGCCCTTGTCCGGGAATTGCTCAATCGCGGCGCTCAGGTTGCGCTCGTCGCGCGCGGGCGTGACGGGGTGGAGCATATAGCGCGCGAACACAAAGCTGCGCACGGCATCGTCGGCGACATATCGAAGAAGAACGACATCCATCCAATCGCCATCCAGATCGTCGGAGCTCTCGGAGGGCTCGACGTCCTGGTCAACAATGCCTCCGATCTGGGGCCAGTCCCGCTGGCACTCCTGGGTGACACGGAATGTGAGGACCTGGAGCGCGCGCTCGCCACCAACGTGCTGGGGCCCTTTCGCCTGACGAAAGCACTGCTGGGGGCGCTGGCGTCTTCGGCGCGCGAGGGGCGTGGAGCAGTGGTGTTGAACGTTTCCAGCGACGCCGCAATTAACTCCTATCCGCGCTGGGGCGCTTACAGCGCAAGCAAAGCCGCGCTGCATCACTTGAGCGATATCTGGAATGCGGAACTTGCGGGTGAGGGCATCCGTTTTCTGTCGCTCGATCCCGGCGATATGGATACACCGTTGCACGCCCTGGCGGTACCCGACGCGGACCGATCGCAACTTAAGCGTCCGGAAACGGCTGCGCGCGAGCTCGCCGACGCAATCGGCAGCGCGCTGTCGGACCACGGCGCCGGCGCGGACGCTCAAGCCGAAGATCCTGTTAAGGAGACCCTCTATGATAGCCGCCAGCCTGCCAATCCAGCGTCCTGAGCAAGCGAAGCTGTTAGTCGTGGACGATCGCGGGAACATCCGGCATTTGGCGCGGTCCAACTTCGTCGATCTGTTGCGACCCGGTGACCTGGTGATCGCCAATGACGCTGCCACCTTGCCGGCAAGCCTTTCAGGATTGCATCTGCCGAGTGGCCGTCCCATCGAAGTGCGTCTTGCAGGCCGTCACTCGCTCTCTGCCGATGAGGTTCGCCGCTTCTCGGCAGTGGTGTTTGGCGGGGGTGACTTCCGCACGCGTACTGAGGATCGGCCGCTGCCTCCAGCGTTAGCTCCCGGCCATCGACTGGCATTGGGACCGCTACGTGCCACAGTGGGGGGCCTGTTGAATCATCCGAGACTCGTGTCTTTGCGCTTCGATGGCTCGTCCGATGAAATCCGTGAGGGGTTGGCGCGCCACGGTCGCCCCATCCAGTACTCACACGTATCGACGCCGCTTGCGCTGTGGGATGTGTGGACCCCAATCGCCGGTCCGCCGGTCGCGTTCGAGCCGCCGTCGGCAGGTTTTGTGCTCGACTGGCGCGCGCTGGCATCCATCAGGGCTCGCGGCGTCCGGTTCGCGACGATCACACACGCGGCCGGCATCTCGTCCACAGGGGACCCAGAACTGGACGCATTCCTGCCGTTTGATGAGCCGTACCGCATTCCTGAATCAACGGCTCTCGCGGTCCGCCGCGCACGGGCGCGCCACGGACGGATCATCGCGATCGGAACAACCGTCGTGCGCGCACTGGAACATGCGGCGGCAGTCGACGGTTCCGTGCGTGCCGGCGAGGGGTTGGCGACGCAGCGCATCTGCGGTACGATCCGGCTGCGCGTTGTCGATGCGATTCTCTCAGGTATTCACGAGCCAGGCACCAGTCATTACGAATTGCTTGGCGCCTTCACAAACGAAACAACTTTGGACCGTGTAGACCGGGAACTGAGCGCCCACGACTATCGCACGCACGAGTTCGGCGATTCTGTCTTCATCGAGCGTAGTTCGCTCTGGCAACGATCAGCGCCGCGAGAGCGCGACATGTCCGTGGCCGATTAGCTGCTACGTTACTCCGCCCCTCCGGATGCCTCCTAAATTTGCCAACCTCAGACCGAAGGAGGTGATCCGCGCACTTCAAAGGGCGGGTTTTTATATTCACGAGGTGACCGGCTCGCACGTTCAGTTGAAGCATCCAAAAAAACCGGGCCGCGTGAGACTGAACCAATGATCTTTCCTCAGATTGGCACTGGGCCGGGATTGTCTACGCAACTGGTTCTGATTATAAACATAGAAAGGCAAAGAAAGGAGAAATCCGATGCAGCAGATGATTTCCCAGCTTCTAAGAAACTACGAGGAGGGTAAGCTGACACGCCGGTCTTTGATCGGAGCAATTGCCGCGCTTGCAACCGGGGCGTCTACGCCTTTAGTTTTCAGTTCCACGTTTCACGGCGTTGCCATTAATCATATCGCGGTGCGCGTTTCCGAAATTCAGCGTTCCCGGGATTTCTACCAGAAGCACTTTGGCCTCCCGGTGCTGCGCGAGTCCAAGACCGATTGCTTTCTGGGGATTGGAAAGAACTTCCTGACCCTTTTCCAACGTCAGACACCGGGACTAGATCACTTCTGCTTGGCTATTGACAACTTCCAGGCGGACCGAGTAGTGGAAGACCTGAAACAGCAAGGACTAACGCCGCAGCGGCCAAGCGGATCCGAGCGCGTTTACTTTCCCGATCCGGACGGCCTAGTCGTGCAGGTCTCCTCGGCCGATCACCGCCCCTGACATGATCCGTCTTCAACGCTTAATGCCGGCCAAGAAGGAAAGTGTATCGTCCAGTTGGCTCTCGAGCACGCCGAGAATGTCCGTGGCCTGGCCCGGTAATGTAGATGGCGTTCAGGTCGTGCTGCTTGATCAGCCGTTCAGATGAACGTAAACGAAATTCAGGCCCGGTGTGGTCCCCCAGTGACCGAGAAGTCTCGGCTTGACGTGCTTCAGCTTAAGCGGCTCGCGCAGCAGCGGGTTATCATAGAGATAGATTTGCCCTACTGACAGGTAATTGGCCGCGCGCCAGTAGCCGTCGATCCTGCGCAGTTGTTCTAAAGAGAGTGGTGCGTTGGCGGAAGGGTCAACGGATTTGACACAAGGACGGCCCGGCTGTGTCTCTGCGCTATACGGTGCGCGTGGCGAGTGCGGGTGAAACGCGTGCGCCTCGGACGGCTGGAGCCAAGGCGGACAGCAAACCGGTAACCCAAAGCATCAATACGCCGATGGCGACCAATCGCCAATCCATTTTCGTTCCACTCACCCAGGTCACCAGCGCGTAGTTCAGCGCGTAGCACAAACCAATCCCGACTGACACCCCCGCTGACGTAATGATCCAGTTCTCCAGCAGGAAATATTGCACAATGTCGATCCTTCGAGCTCCTAGCGCGCGGCGAGTTCCGATATGGCGGGTTCGTTCGGTCACTGAGAATGACGTGATGCCCACAATACCGAGCGCGGTCACGAAGACAAGCAGAAAGATCACCGCGGAAAGCATCTTAATTATAGCTCTGTTACTTTCGTAGGTTTTCGCCTTTATCTCAGCCAGTGATTCAACCTTTATGTTCCTCCCATTATTCAGCTTCAGGAGCTGCTCTTCAATTTTCGGTGCCATCCCGGAAAGCTGGCCGGGCTCGGTGCGGACCAGGTAACGAACCCCCCAGTTGAAGCCTCCCGGTTCATCGGGGATGAACGTGACATGGTGCGCAAAGCGCCACCTTGGCCAGGAACCATGCATCGGCTCTATGATGCCCACAATGGTGTGTGGATTTTCCGCAGTTCGACCTTGAATTTGTTTGCCCAGGGCATTCCCATCGGGAAACAAACGGTCGGCATACCCCTTGGTGATGATCACATTTTTGGACTTCGCTTCGTTTACGTCCGATTCGATGAAGTTCCGCCCTTCCAGCAACCGAACGCCTACCGTGTCGAGCACGTGAATGCCGGTTTCAAAATATCCCGTGGACAGCGTGTTCATCTTCGCGCCCAGAGGCTTGTAACCGGACGAGCTGCCGGAACCACTCAAAGGAATAGCAGAGATCGCCTCAGCTTGTTTCACTCCGGGCATCGCGCGCAGCCACTCCAGATCGGCCTTGCGACTGTTGTTCAGATAACCTTTCTCCTTAAAAGCAGGAGCAAAGGGCTGGCTCAGAACCGTCAGAATGTTCTGCTCGTCGATTCCTGTAGGCCTGTTCATCTGATTTCTGAAGTGAAGCATCATATTGACGCAGTTGACCACAATGGCGAGGGTCAGCGCGACTTCGATGCTGATCAGGATGAATCGAGTCTTATTGTGCGCAAGCGTCCTGAAGATTGGGCCAAATTGCATAGTTTCCTCTCCGTATTTCTCCCAGCCGCCTTTATTGTTCCTTCAAGTACACCGCTGGCTGAATCGAGCAGATCCGCCACGCCGGATACAGGCCGGCGATCAGCCCCGCAACTAGAGCCAACCCGGCAGCCGCCGCGACCATTTTCACGTCCAAATGAAAACGGAAATTTATCTCAAACAGGGTGTTGATCGCGCGCAGCCCCAACAACGAAAGCAGGACACCCAACGCTCCTCCCAAGATTCCTACTACCTCACATTCAAAGATGTGCTGCAGGAAAATGGCGCGTTTGCTGGCGCCAAGAGCGCGGCGTACTCCGATCTCAGGCGCTCTGGCCAGAAATTTTCCCAGAAGAATCCCGATCAGATTGAGCGCGCACACGACCAGAAAAAGAAGGGATATCAGCATCAGGCTGGTTGCTTCCTCCGGAACCACCTGCTCTTCCTTGAGCCACTCCATCACCGGCAGCAACTTATTGTTCGTGGGGCGCAACATACGACCCAGCTTCTTCTGGCCGTTAACATAGGCGTTGAGAAAGTCCCGATAGGCCTCTTTTTGTTTCTGGCTGTCCAACTGCACCCACATCTGAATCCAAACCGCCTCTGAGGCCAGGTACTCCTTGAAGTTTTCTCCAAAGTTTTTCCAGCCTGAAGTATTGCCCGCGCTGTGCAGCTCCCACGGTCTGAGAAATTCAAATGGGAGGTAGATCTGCTCGGCCTTTTCAAACGCCCCATTGTGCGGATCGTAATATTTCGGCTGCGGCTGCCACGGCTTCAATACTCCCGCCACGACAAAGTCGCGATCTTCAACCCGGACGGTCTTTCCCACACTGTCCTGACCGCCAAAGAGTTTCTGG
This sequence comes from Acidobacteriota bacterium, assembly GCA_036006905.1. Lineage (GTDB taxonomy): Bacteria > Acidobacteriota > UBA6911 > JACQSX01 > JACQSX01 > DASXTB01. Next base: position 1,389 of record DASYPF010000317.1, on the reverse strand, counting down.
TTTGTCTCATAATCGAGCACGATGACTTGTTCCGGACCTTTATCAGCGCTGCGTGGCCAAATCGAGCCGTATTGAAATGGCGGGTCGAACAGAGCGAAAAAATCGCTGAAGCACATGCGAGCCACCACCTTAAAAGGTCGCGCTACCTGTGCTGGCGGGTAAACGTATAGAGAACCCTTGAAGCTGCCTCCCTGATGGGTCGGAATATTGGACTTCATGATTTCAATCATGTCCCGATAAGTGATCTGATTGGGCACCGCACCCGGCTTGTCGTCGTTCCAGCCGCGCGCCGGATCCCAGTTGTCCATTTCCACGTAATAGAGCGAGTCGCTCTTATGCGGGATGGGGTTGCTCGACATCAGGTGGTAAGTCGTTATGAAAGTTGTGGACACGGCAATTCCAAGACCGATGCCGCAGACGATCAGCGCCGAAAGGATGGGGTTGCGCTTCAGACTTTTGACGGCCATTCGCAGGAGATAACTCAACATGTGGCCTCCGAATTCGACGGGGCATTGACTTGCTCATGTAAAGGCGCCCGTGTCTCGGGCTGCAGACCAACAATCCTGCCGTCCCGAAGGTGTACCGTTCTTGCCGCACGCGCCGACAGATCCGGATCGTGAGTCACCATGATGACGGTGGTGCCCTGTTGATTGATCTGTCCCAGAAGATCCATGATCTCCCCCGCCATTTGGGAGTCGAGGTTTCCGGTTGGCTCGTCAGCCAGGATCAGCCTGGGACTGTTCACCAGTGCGCGCGCAATAGCGACGCGCTGCTGCTGGCCACCCGACAATTGCGACGGGTAATGCTTGATGCGCGACCTGAGGCCTACGGTTTCCAGGACCTGCTCGATTGCTTTCTTCCTTTCCTGCGCGCTTCTTCTCCCATAACGCAACGGGACATCGACGTTGTCAAAAACATTCAGATCCGGAATCAGATTAAAACTTTGAAAGATGAAGCCGATTTTGTCATTGCGTATGCGCGACATCTCGGCGTCGTTCAGATTTGACACGTCTTTACCGTCAAGCAGATAGGTCCCGCTTTCGAAGGTATCGAGCAGACCGGTAACATTCAGGAACGTGGTCTTGCCACAACCGGAAGGGCCCATGATCGCGAGAAATTCACCTCTTTTCACCTCCAGATCAAATTCGCTCAGTGCGTGGGTTTCGATCGTGTCGGTGCGATAGATCTTGCTCAATTTCTTCATCTCCAACATTCGATATTCCTCCTGTCCCTTCACCTTCTCAGCAGAACGGTCTTGGCGCCTTCAAAGCGCGTCACGTCGGAGAGAATGATTTCCTGACCCTCCTTCAGGCCCGATAGGATTTCAACCTCGGTGATACTGACGGCGCCCACCGAGATGGGGCGAAGAGTGGCCATGTTCTCCTGCAC
>DASYPF010000316.1:0-4207 GCA_036006905.1 Acidobacteriota bacterium | reverse complement strand
CGAAGACAGACCCCTTAGAAGCCGGCACTCTCGGAGCATTGGAAATTCAGTGATGCGGCATACCTGAAACGTTTTCAGTGCCTGGTGTACGCGCCAATCGGAAAAATGAAGTGCTGCAACGTATCTCCGACACGCTGGCCGAAATCCTGGTTCGCGGTTACCGAAACACGCAGGTCCTATCCTAATGCGGGAGACCGATCCGTCGCACGAGATCCCGCCAACGCGGATCGGGTCGCAGGTTGTCAAACATCGGAAACGTCAGCTCGATGATTCGGAAAACCCGTTGTTGATAGGCCTGCTCCAGCAGTTGGAATGTGGAAGTCAGGTCACCGAGTCCGGCGTAAACGACGGCAATATCAAATGGCGAGATGTACTGTTGGTGGGACAACGTCTTCAGTTCCTCGAGGATACTTTCCGCCTTCGCCCGTTCACCCGCCAGCGCGTAGGCGCGGCCCAGCAACGCCTGGCAAGGAGGTCCAGCGCCTAGGCTGAATGCTTTATCGAATTTCTCGATCGATTCTGCAAGCTCGCCCTTCTGCTCCAAGGAGAGAGCGAGAAACCACAGAGCATTAGCGTAGTTGGGGTTAATCTCCAAGGCCTTATGGCATTGCGCGATAGCTTCGTCAAACCGCCGGGCGCGATACAGGATCAAACCGAAATGGCCTCTATACACGCAAGAGATCGGATCCAGATCGAGCGCCAGTTTGTATTCCGCGATTGCCTCGTCGTGGCGCTCCTGAATGGACATGTAGTCAGCCAAATGCACATGCGTCACCGACTCATTCGGGCTCAACTGTAGGGCGCGTAGGCACTCGGCTTCCGCACCAGCCCAATCCCACTCATAAAGGATATGGACAGCGGCCAACGCATTGTGAGCGGCCGCAACGGTTTCGTCTAATTTCAGGGCTTTCACGGCGCTGGCCTTCGCTTTTGGGAACAGCTCACTGGCAGGCCCCATGCCGAAAAGCCCCAGATAGAATTGAGCCTGCGAGAGGTTCGCGTAAGCTTGAGCGTAGCGAGGGTCAAGATTAATCGCCTGAGTGAAATAGGCGGTGCTCTTCGCCAAATCCGCAGGTATCATCTTGTCCCGGAAGAAGATTCCTTTGAGACAAGCTTCATAAGCCTGCGGATGGACCTTGCGCGGTTGAGCCGAGGGAGGTTGTCCCGGGTCTACCAGCTTATGAATCTGACTCGCAATGTCTGCAGCTATCTCGGCCTGTAACTGTAGAATGTCGCGCAGTTCGCGCTCGTACCTCCCGGACCACAAGTGTCCGTCGTCTGAAGCATAAATCAACTGAGCTGTGATTCGGACTTTCTGGTCTGACCGCGCTACTGTACCTTCGACAATCGCGTCTACCCGTAATTCCTTCGCGATCACCGGCAAGGACTTGCGTGCACCTTTGTAGGGCATCACAGAGGTCCGCGAGATCACCCGCAGCGAGGCGATGTGGGCGACGGCGCAAATCAATTCCTCAGTCAGGCCGTCGGAGAAGTATTCCTGCGCCGGATCACCAGACAGATTCTCGAGCGGTAACACAGCAAGGGAGTCAATTTGCGGCGGACGTTGCGCCCAAAAGCGATTGCGCACTAGCGGAAGGTTTTCGACTGGGGCAATAAAGCGATATCCGCGCTGGGGCAAGGTCTCGATGTAACGCGGTTTCTCGGGGTTGTCCCTCAGAGCTGCGCGCAGTTTGTTAATGGCTTTATTAAGACCACGCTCGAAGTCGACGAAGGTGTTTTCCGGCCACAGTCTTTTGTTGAGTTCGTCCCGCGTCACCACCTCGCCGGGGCGCTCAAGTAGCACCGCGAGCACTTGAAACGGCTGTTCCTGCAGATTGACCTTGGAGCCTTGCCGGCGCAACTCGCCGGATCGTGTATCAACCTCGAAGAGCCCGAAACGGATCAGGTGGGGCGAAGAGACTCTCATTTCGAGGGAGTATAACACTTCGCCTTACGGTGCCCGATTCGGCTTCCTTCTCGCGGCACTCTCTTGATTCTGCGATGTTCACTAAGGAACGAATGGGGAACAAAGAGGGCACACTGCGGCCATTGAAACCCGTGCCGCTGAGCAATATTGTCGGGCCCGGACCTAAAAGGAGGTCTCAATATGCAAAGGAAGTCAGTTTCGAGAATTTCGATGATCGCGACTCCCGTGATGATCGTTTGCGGTTTATTGGCGTCAGGCGCGCCTGCCAGAGCCCAGTCGGAGGACGACGGACCCTGTTCGAACCAAACCCTACGGGGCGATTACGGATTCGCCGTGGAAGGTCTGATCCTCCCCGTACCCGGCGTTACCATCCCAATCCGTGGCGTGCACATGACTCACTTTGACGGCAGCGGCACGCTGACCCAGGTTGACTCCATCATTCTCAATGGCGGCCCGATAAGCGACTGGACCCCGGTCACTGGGACCTATCACGTTAATGCCAATTGCACCGGAACCATTCTTCTTCATCCGAACACCGGTGGGTTTGTAAACCTGCGCATCGTGGTGGTCAGAAGGGGCAAGGAAATCCATACCGTGGTTTGGCCCCCGTTTGATGGCCCGAACCGCACTGTCACCAGCGTTGGCATGAAAGTCGAGTAATAAATGCTGTGATGAACCAGTTGTGACGGCAAGGAAGCAGCCGCAGCGACTTGAATGAAGAAAGCAGAATCGGTGTTCTTAGAGAAATGTTTGACTGTCGAACGGGCCGGGGCGTCCTCCACAACAAGTACGTCCCGGCGTATCCCTTCCGCCTGAATAGAAGCTTCCCGCCACATGGTTCGATAAAATACGCCGTCATGCTGCTTGAAAAAGCGGCCCGGCATCCCAGTCCAACATTAGGCGGGACCGCTGATTAGTGCTCGGTTTTGACAACGGCTCAACGACTTGATGCTCAATCCGTCCTGCAAATCTAGCTCGATAGCTCTTCCCTAGTCCTGTGTCACGTTGAACCTATTGCCAAAGCTTCCCGCGAGTATAATTGCGGCAACTATGCCTCTGGCCCCAGCAACACGACTCGGGCCCTATGAAATCCTTACGCCGCTCGGCGTTGGGGGGATGGGCGAAGTGTATCGCGCGAGGGACACGCGACTCGATCGCTCCGTCGCCATCAAGGTTCTTCCCGATCACCTTTCCGCTGATCTAGTTCGCAAGCAACGCTTTGAGCGCGAAGCCAAGACCATTTCCAGCCTGAATCATCCCCACATCTGCGTGCTCTATGACGTCGGCCGGCAGGATGGCGTCGATTTTCTGGTGATGGAGTATGTGCAGGGAGAAACGCTGGCAAAGCGATTGGAGAAGGGAGCGCTGCCGCTGGATCAGGTCTTGAAATGTGGCGCGCAGATTGCCGACGCGTTGGACAAGGCGCATCGCAGCGGTGTCGTGCACCGGGATTTGAAACCCAGCAACATCATGCTGACTTCGACCGGCGCGAAGCTGCTGGATTTTGGATTGGCTCGGCCTGTCGAGCCGCTGGCTAGCGCCGCCACGCTAACTGCGGCATCCACTAACTCTCCGCTTACCGAACACGGGTCCATCGTCGGCACGTTTCAATATATGTCCCCGGAACAAGTCGAGGGCAAGGAACTCGACGGACGGAGTGACATCTTTTCGCTTGGAGCGGTGCTATACGAGATGGTAGCTGGGCAGCGAGCGTTCCAGGGAAAGAGTCAGCTTAGCGTGGCCGCGGCGATTCTGGAGAAAGACCCTGCGCCGATCTGCACGATCAAGCCGATGACGCCGCCTGCGCTGGATCATGCCATTCGCCGCTGCCTGGCGAAAGACCCGGAAGAACGCTGGCAAACAGCACGCGACCTGGCGCTGGAGATGAAGTGGGCTTCAGAAAGCGGCAGCCGAGGGCCGGAAGAAGGCGTGCGCTTCGCTCGCGCCGGACGAGAAAAACTGGCGTGGTTCGTCGCCTGCGTTCTTGGAGTAGGGCTCGTTGCAACCGCGGTTCTGTGGCAGCGTGCCGTTCCCACGCCGCAGTCATCGTATTTTTTTGCGGCCCTGCCATTGACGGCGCGGGATATCGCCCTAGCGCCGAATGGACAAACCGCGGCGATCATCGGGTACTCGGAAACCGCGCGAAAAAACGTAATTTGGATCTACGGGTTGGGATCGCAAGGCGGAAAGACCTTGGCACTGACAGAAGGAGCGGACTATCCCTTCTGGTCGCCAGACGGAAAATGGATCGGATTTTTCGCGGACGGCCAGTTGAAGAAA
>DASYPF010000315.1:0-9734 GCA_036006905.1 Acidobacteriota bacterium | reverse complement strand
ATAATCCAGTGACATTCAATCGTTACATGAAGCACACCATGGAGCACGGGCATGCCAACCATCGAGCCGACAATTTCTATTCGGCCTGTTACTGGTACCAGTCCGAGCCGTTCACCGATTTTCCGCCGCTTCCACCGGTTGACGCCCGCATTCCGCGCCTAAAAGCGGTAGCCGGACCGGGCGGGGCGCAGACGGCGTGAATCGATCGCGGACCGCGCTTTCTGAAGAAGATTTTAGCCAAAAATCGTCGAACGTCCGCGAGCACGTGCACACAGTGGCATGCGCAGTGTGGGTCGGTGTGCGGCAGCGTTGACGCCCGGCGCCCACAGAGCCGCGACCGGAAGGAAGCGGCGCGCCGAGGTAACACTTTGCCACTACACCAGCGCAGAGTTGCTGCAACAAAGACTAGCTGTCTATTCGCTGCTGTGCGGAGAGTGGCAGTGCATGCAGGAGACTTTCCCCTTTATCGGTGGACTTGGACCGATGAAGGATGCCGAGTGACAGCTAACGCATCGCCGCTCGGTTTGACTTGCCGTCATTAGCCTGTGTGCGCCGTGGCAAGTAACGCAGCTAGGTGCTCTTACTTCAGAGCGTGCGAATAGCAATTTGGCGTGCTCGCTGATCGTGTAGCTCTTCAGTTCACGCACATGGCATCCGCCACATAGTGCCGGCGCCTCTTCCGGCTTCACTCCGTGATCCGACGGGATCACTCCCTTGGAAAGCCGGTGTTTTTCACTTTGCTTGTGGCAAGACTCGCAACCGAGTCCCATTTGAAAGTGCCGATGGGTTGTAAAATCTGTGGCCTGCGCAGCATGACACGGAACGCAAACATCGGCTGTCTTCGGGGCTGACGGCGGCAAAGCGAGCGCTAGCGCTAACCACAGTCTCATACTCGCGGTTTACCTTGGTGAAACGTTTGTGAACTAATCCGGTTCAGTGCGTCAGCGCATACACTACATAGTTAATTCCGAACTTGTACGCTTCATTGGAGAGCTCAAGAGGCATCCACCCTTCGTCTGACCATTCCCAATACTCTGAAATGTCGTTATTGAAATTCACCACCATCTGCAGCCTCCCCTTTTCATCGCTCAGGCCGTAGAACTTCGGCTTCAAGTGCCGGGCGTACGGAGGTACTACGTCTAATGTCTTGATGCTATAGAAGCACTGAAACAATGGATGGCTGACCTGAAGCTCCTGAAAGTTCCTGCTGGGATAGACCTTGTGCATCTCAATGACAAAATGATCCAACGCAGCATCTCCCCGAAAATCATCCACCACGACAAAACCTCCACGATCAAGATAAGCACGCAGCGTCACCGTTTCTTTCGGGGTGAGGTCCAAGTAACCCACTTCACACATGTAGGTCCAGGGATATTTGAAGATCTCGTCTTCATCCAGCGAGACGATCTGGTAGCCCTCACTATCGCAGCGAATCTGTGTAACTTCAGCCAGGATCTTCGCGAAATTTCGATCTGCTCTCGGATAATCGTGAGCCCAGGGAGGGATGTTTTGCTGGTAGGGCCCGCCCCACCATGGAAGTGGATTGTACTTTATCCGGGCGTAGTGAAATTCGCCCACATGGAATTTACTCAGAGGAGGATCCGCCCTGCCATGCCGGTGTGGGACTAATGCCACCAGCAAAATCGCCCCAAAGCAGAGAAACACGGTTTTCACCGACATTAAAACCATCCTTCGCTCAGGCGCCTGAAGAGATCGTAAGAGGAACGAAGTAATAATTCAAATTCATTCTGATCCCGTTGCGGTATTAGCCCGGATTATTCACGAAACATTTCACCACGGAGGCATTCATGCATCATCCGGGTTAGATGCCGCGAACAGAGGCGCAGTCTCAGAATTTGCATGTACCTCTGTGTCTACGAACATCCTGGTCAAGGTTTCAAAAAGGTGCAAAGTTAAAGGTCTAAAGTCCAAGGCCCGTACTTTCACTTTGGACTTTCGACTTTTGGGCTGGAGTCAATCATCGAGCATCGAGCGCTGCGAGCAGTTGTTTCTTCCGATGTCTTGATGGCGCGAAAGCTCTGATAGAGCAGCAAGTCATAGACGATCTTTAGGCCACCGGCAAGAAAGAAGGGAACGTTCAGCAGCGAAGCGCCCATCAACCTTCCCGCGAGCGCGGGTGCCAGGGAACTGCCAACGGACCGGGCAATGGAAGTAACGCCTGCCGCAGCCGAGCGTTCGTCCGGATCTACCACAGCCATGGTGAAGGATTGACGGGTCGGCACGTCCATCTGGGAGATACTGAAGCGTGCCAGCAGAACGACAATGGCCCAGTGCAAATTGGGCATCAGTGGGACCAAAATTAACAGGATGTTTGAGGGGAAATGCGTGAAGACCATAGTGTTGATCAGTCCAATGCGGGACGCCAACCTTGCGGCTGCCAGCGCCGAGAGGCCTGCGAGGATGTTGCCACCGAAAAAGATGCCTCCCAATACAGCGGGTTGGACGCCAAAGCGGACATAAAACCAGTAAGCGACAATGCTTTGCAAAACGAATCCGCCGGCAAATGCATCCAGAGAGAATAAGGCCGACAGTTTCAGCACCACCCGGCCGGAACCGCGCAAGCCAAGACGACCCTCAATGCCCGACAATGCCCGTTCTGCAGAGGAACTGCTTCCCGCCGGGTTACCTGCACCTGACTTGCGAAGCAATCTGCTCTCTGAGCCTTGATCTGTTTGAGTCGCTTCCACCGCCGGTGAGAGTCGCGTGAACAAAAAAGCAATCAGCGACCCCATTGCCGCATAGCTCATCACAATCGTGCGGTAGCCTCCCAGCGCTGACACCCCGGTAATATGCAAGCCCTGCGACAGGGCGCCAACACTGAGCGCACCCAACGCGGTCGCAAACGATCCAACCAGGTTATACCAGGCAAAGATCGAGGTTCGACGCGCGGGGGGAATGATTTGAGCCAGGGCGGCCTGCTCGATCGACAGAAACGGGCCAACCTCATTGCCACTGGGACTGATCACACCGATAGTTGCCGCCACCACCAGCAGCGCGAAATTACTGGCCACAGTGAACAGCGTCCCGCCGAAGACCATCAGGACTGCGCCTGTGATCAGCATTCGTCTTCTGCCGATGCGGTCGGCCGTTGTTGTGATCCACAGCGAGATTACTGTGTCGCCGATCAGTGTCAAAGTGAGCAACACACCGATCTGTGTTTCCGTCAAGCCTGCCGCCGCCAGGAAGAACACCAGCACAACGGACAGGAACCCATAAGCAAACAGCCGAATGATTCGAGTACCAAACAGCAGCCAACCATCGGTTGACAGGGTGAACAAACTGAAAGATGGCTGCCGTTTCAAGTTCTTTGATTGAAGAGTGATGACGCTTTATTCGGCTAGCGGCCGAAACCGCTGTAATACCTGTTGCACATTGACGAAACACATACTACACTTTTTGTGTCGAGTTCAGTAACGGACTTTTTTGACTCGCGTCGCGGCGTGGGAGTTCAAGGGAGGAAATTATGAGGTACGGCAATCGACTTTTTCTAGGTTTCATCATGTTCATGCTTTCTGTGTTTTTGAACACTCTGGTTCGAGCGCAGGCAATGCCGGTTGAGTATCAAGATGTCCTCAAATCTCTTGGCAAGCAGGGCGATTACAAATCGAATGTCCTGAAAATTAACATTCCGCGAAACGACGTCAAAGTTATCGTGGATGGCGTCGCTGTGCCGACGCCGTTCGGTTTTGGCGGATGGCTGGCCATGACCAAAGGGCCGGCCGGCCACGATGTGATGATGGGCGACCTGGTGCTGCTGGAAGATGAAGTGAATCCGGTGATGTCGGCGCTGCTGGACAACGGGCTGGAAGTGACCGCCCTGCACAATCACTTCTTCTATGAGCAGCCTCGCATTTTCTACATGCACGTCATGGGTCACGGCAAGGCCGTGGATCTGGCGCGCATGGCCAAACCCGCACTGGACCTGATCGGCCATGCCCAGCAGAAGCACCAAAGCTCGGAGACTTCACCTGCAGGCGGCGTGGCGCAGGGAAAAATAGACACTGCCAAGATTGCGCAGATTGTAGGGCATCCGGGAGAGCAAAACGGCGCAGTTTACAAGATTACGGTCGGCCGAGACGATCTAAAACTAAAGGAAATGGGCGCGGCCATCAACGCGCGGATGGGCCTGAATACCTGGGCCGCCCTTTACGGGAGCGATGAGAATGCCGTGATTGCCGGTGATGTCGCGATGCTGGAAAAAGAAGTGGCGCCGGTGCTTAAAATGCTCCGCAGCCACGGCATTGAAATAGTGGCCATGCATCACCACATGATTGAATCCCGCCCAGTCGTAATCTTTCTGCACTACTGGGGTAAAGGCCCCGCAGAGAAGTTGGCTCAGGCTTTTCGAGCGGCGCTCGATCAATTGGGCAAAGCCAATGTGGCTCGCGAGGCTCGCTGACGATGAAATGGATCACGCGTGAACGAGTCAAGGTGGACCGGGTTGCGTGCCCGTGGCTGATCAAGAACTTTATCGATCCGCAAGCGGTGTTTGTCTTCCTGGCGCACGATACCAACTGGTCGAAAGTCAAAGACGGCATCGTCTATGACGTGCCCCATTGCGAGTTGGGACACCATGGCGAAGATGTATCGTTCAATTCCATTCTGAAGAGATACGGTCTTACCGACCCGGCACTCGTTCTGCTGGCCGAAATCGTACGCGCGGCGGACTCTCATCCGAGCAATCCACACTCGGCCGGCGAAGGGCTCCGTTGGATCGCCCATGGATTCAGCGCGCTCGGCCTGTCCGACCATGAAATCCTTCAGCGAGAGTTCATCGTGTATGATGCGCTGTATGCCGAATGCCGGCGGCACGTTCAGACTTAGAAAACAGAACCGCGCCCGTCAGGGCGCGCGCGGAGAATCTACCGAGATTCACAGTAATTTTTTCTAAGTTGCTGCCAGTCTACAGCATTTTGCGGGGACGCCGAGGAAGCGACAGACATTCTCCCCCCGCGGTTCTGATTTTTTTCACGCGGATGGCACCACGAAAATACCTAATTTCGCGACTGCATCTTGGCGCAGGCTTGACGCTCATGTTTGGGAGCGTGCTGGCAGTACCCACTCTCGGGACGGATAGTACCGTCGGGGCAGCCCATCCATCAGGGTCGATTCAGTTGGACGGCCGGCTCGACGAGGCAGCGTGGTCCGACGCGACCGTCCTCGAGCTCGCTCAACAATCCCCGCAACCGCACCAGCCGACGCCGTACAAAACCGAGGCTCGGATCGTAATCAAGGGAGATGACCTCAATTTCGGCTTTTCCTGCACAGACCCGAATCCCGCGAAAATTGCCATCCATACTATGCAGCGCGACGGCAATACTCGCGGCGACGATTCAATCAGCATCGTGCTGGACACATATGGCGACAAGCGAACCGGGTATTTTTTCCAGGTCAACGCCGCCGGAGCCCGCGTTGACGGGCTGATCAATGGTCCTGACCATCCTTCGTTCGATTGGGACGGCATCTGGGACGCCCGTACGGCCCGAACTAAAAGCGGCTGGTCGGCCGAGATCGTGATTCCGTCACGCACGCTGAGCTTCACACCCGGTCTAAAAAGTTGGGGTCTAAATCTGGAGCGATTCATCGCTCGCGACCGAATCACTCTCAGATGGGTGTCCGCAACGCTGGATTCGTTCCTGTATGACTTGAGCAGGGCGGGATCGTTGACCGGAGTTGAGGGCCTAAAACAAGGTCTTGGAATCGAAGTGAGCCCTTACGCGGCCAGTCGGATGAAGGAACTGTTTGGCAAATCTGCGCGCGACTGGCAGGGGACAGGAGGACTGGACGTTACCTGGCGCATGACGCCGCAGCTTGCAGTGGTGTTTACGGCCAACACTGACTTTGCAGAAACTGAAGTAGACTCGCGGCAGATCAATATCACCCGATTTCCGCTTTTCTTTCCTGAGAAACGCGGTTTCTTTCTCGAAGGCGCGAACCAGTTTGTGTTTGGTCTAAACCTGGGTGACAATTTCATTCCCTTCTTCACGCGCCGAGTCGGTTTGCTGGAGGAGCAGCAAGTACCGATCGATGCAGGCATTAAGATTAACGGGCGCTCCGGCCGATGGAACCTGGCGCTGCTCGATGTGCAAACGCGCGAAACGGGAACGGCTCCCGGTGTCAATCTTTTTGCCAGCCGCGTTTCTTACGATTTGACGAACAAATTTCGTGTCGGCACTATTGTCACCAACGGAGAGCCCAGCGGACTGGCCCGAAACAGGCTGGCCGGACTCGATGCTGTCTGGCGAACCTCCACTTTTCTCGGCAACAAGAACTTGCTGATCGGCGGCTGGACGGCGGCAAGCGCGGGCGATCTTCCATCGGGCCAGCGAAGCGGCTGGGGATTCGCGGCCGATTTTCCAAATGATTTGCTGGATTGCAGCTCTTCAGTCAACGAATTTGGCGACGCCCTGACGCCTGCTCTCGGATTTCTGCCGCGCCCTGGGACACGTCGTTACAACTTCGGGTGCGCTTATCAGCCCCGACCCCCTAAAAACAGTCCCTTCGGCTGGATTCGGCAGGAGTTCTTTGAAAACTTCTACACTCGCGTTGATGATCTCAAAGGTGTCACCCAGTCCTGGCGTTATTTCATGGCGCCGTTCAACGTCCGGACGGAATCAGGGGAGCACTTAGAGTTCAACTGGGCGCCTCAGTATGAATTTCTGCCCCAGCCATTTGAGATCGCAGGTGTCGTGATCCCGACGGGTGTGTATCGTTTCACCCGCTGGCGCATCGAAGCGCAATCAAGCGAGCACCGCCCTCTGCAGGCAGGCTCGACAACTTGGTTTGGTGAGTTTTACAGCGGCCATCTGACCCAGTGGGAAAACTACATCCGCTGGAACTCTCCCAATGGACAGTGGCTGCTGGGTCTGACGACTGAGAACAACTTTGGCCGGCTGAAAGAAGGGAGTTTTGTCCAGAGACTCTGGCAGCTCCAGTCGGCGTTTGCCTGGAGCCCGAATCTGGTGCTCACTAGCTTTGTCCAGTATGACTCCGAGTCGCACAATCTTGGGATGAACACGCGGCTGCGCTGGACAATCAGGCCCGGAAACGACCTGTTCATTGTGTGGAACCGCGCGTGGCAACGCCTCATCACCAGCCGAGATGAACTGAGCCTGGTTCCGGACAACGAGTTGATCGCGGTTAAGGTGAGGTGGACATTCCGTCCGTAGAGATCTCCGGGGCGCATGCATGGCCGCTTTGGCGCCACTAGAACGAGTACCGCAAAAAAAAGATCTTCGAAGATTTGGCGCGCCAGCGCTCTGCCTTAAACCTGGGGGCACAGCATAGTGAAAAAGGAGGCAAATGATGAGCTTAAGACAAATTCTGCTGCTGGTTGTGGTGCCGTTGGCTGTCGCGGCGACTGGAAACTATCCGGTGGCCTCTCCGCAGACAGTGTCATTCAATTTCGACAGCGACTCGGTCAATCACCCGCCGCCCGGATTCACTTCCTACGCCACGGGCGGCGGCCCTGAAGGAAAATGGCTGGTCAAAGAGATGGTCGACGCTCCCAGCGGCAAGCACGTGGTCGAACAGACTGACGCGGACAAGACTGACTATCGCTTCCCCGTCCTGATCGCCGACAAGGGCGAATACTCCGATCTAGAGGTGAGCGTTAAGGGAAAAGCAATCTCCGGAAAGATCGATCAAGGCATGGGAATCGTATTCCGATTCCGCGATCCGAAAAGCTATTACATCGTACGGGCGAATGCGCTTGAGAATAATTTTCGACTGTACAAAATGGTCAATGGTCGCAGAATCCAGTTTGCCGGCGCAAATGTAAAAGTCTCGTCCGGCCAGTGGCACACTCTGCGGGTTGTTGCTAGAGGAGATCACTTCATCTGTTATTTTGACGGCAAACAGTTAATCGATGCCCACGAAAATACCTACTCGAGCGGAAAAATCGGTTTGTGGACGAAGGCCGACAGCGTAATCGCGTTCGACGATCTGACAGTCACAAGCCTGTAAAGCGATTTGCAATTCGAGGCGAACTTTTGGGATCTAATGTCCGCGCTGGGCCGCGTTGCATTAGGTATTGCATCTAAACGAACCAGATAATACTCCTCCATGGAATGGCTAGTTTTTTCCTATTCCCTCCCGTCGCGCGCCCAATCGAGCCCGCGCGTCGCGCTGTGGCGCCGTCTCCGCCGGCTGGGCTCCATTAGCCTGAGCGGGGGAGTCTACATACTTCCCATGCGTGATGAATGTGTCGAGTCATTTCAGTGGCTGTCACAGGAAGTCCGACAGGCAAGAGGCGAGGCGCTGGTGATGCGCGTGGATAAGTTTGAAGAAATGAGCGACGCGCAACTGATCGAGCTCTTCCACGGGGCGCGCAAAGCGGAATATCAGGAACTGGATAGGGAAATAGCCCAGCTGGAAAAAAACATCGGCCCCAGAAAAAGAATGAAGCTAGCCCGGCAGGCCGACAAACTGAAAAGGCTGCGCAGACGCCATGCTGACATCGCTCGTGTCGACTTTTTTAACTCTCCCGAAGGAACCCGGCTGGCTTCCAGGCTTGCACTGTTGCAGCGGTCATTTTCTCCCGAAGAGAATCGGCCGTCAAAGATAGCAGCGGCCGTGATTGCGAAATATCGAAAGAAACGCTGGGTGACTCGACCTCATCCTCATGTGGACCGTCTTGCCTGCGCCTGGCTGATCCGTAGATTCATCGAGCCGAAAGCGGCAATCCGCTATTCTCTCAGGCCCGATCCGGATGAGATCACATTCGACATGGCTCATGGTCATTTTGGGCATGTAGGGAACCTCTGCACCTTTGAGACCATGGTAGAAGCTTTTGGCCTGGATCAGCCCGGATTGCAAGCCATCGCTGAAATTGTCCACGAGATAGATTTGCGCGATGGCCGTTATGCGCGGCCGGAGACGTCCGGAGTTGACGCCATTCTCAAAGGATGGTCCCTTGCGGGGCTTCCCGATGACAAGCTCGAATCGCGTGGCATTGCCCTTTTCGAAGGGTTGTTTATTGCGAATGGTGGAACGAATGAAAAAGCGCGCAATTTCAAGAATTCGTAATGCTGATGCATTACGGATTCCCGCGTGGCACGGAGCCTGGTGTCCCATTGTGTCCTTAGTGGTTAACCTGGATTATGCACGAATGTTCACCACGGAGGCACAGAGAACACAAAGGTGGCACAGAGCACAGGGCTGAAGCTTGAAGTATGAAGACTGAAACATGTAAGAACACCCTGCGTTTTGCCGAGTCTTCATACTTCAAGATTCAGCCCCGCTCTCTGTGCTAACTTTGTGCTCTTTGTGCCTTTGTGGTGAACGTTTGTGCATAATCCTGGCTAAAGGGTTTTCACCACCAAGGTGGCAACCACTAAGGTGGCTCGAGGCTTAGATGTTGACTTAGTTTACTTGTTAGTTTAGAAAAGAACTATGATCAAACTCAATATTCACGAGGCGAAGACTCACCTCTCCCGATATCTAAATCGCCTCCGTCCAGGAGATCGAATTCTGCTGTGTAAGAGGAATGTCCCCATTGCGGAGATTCGCCCTCTTCCGGCTGTAAGAAAGAAGAAACGTCCGATTGGTTTGGATAAAGGTAAGCTGCGAATTCCTAAGAGCTTCTTTGATCCACTCCCACCTGAAGTCCTGGCCTCGTTCTACAGCGATAAACTGTGAGACTTCTTCTCGACACGGTCACATTTCTTTGGATCATGCTCGACAGTCCGGAACTTTCTGGGCGCGCGCGGGAA
>DASYPF010000314.1:0-7932 GCA_036006905.1 Acidobacteriota bacterium | reverse complement strand
AGGAAGGTTCCAATCGCCGACTTACTTGGGCAGGACCCGTCGCTTACGCTCCGAGCTCTGACGTTTTCGCCGCCGCTCTTGAACGACACTTGCCCGTGATTTCCCGTCGTTTCCGCGGTTCTCCCAGGTCAGAGCCCGGAGCGTAAGCGACGGGTCCCGCCCCAGTAACAACCTCTGCCAGAGGAAGGTTCCAATCGCCGACTTACTTGGGCAGGACCCGTCGCTTACGCTCCGAGCTCTGACGTTTTCGCCGCCGCTCTTGAACGACACTTGCCCCAGTAACAAGGATTATCTATGAAGAAACGCTCCGGCTCATCAAGCGACAGGAAGAGTGATAGACCCACCTTGGGCCTTTCTTTTTACTCGTGATAAACTTTCGCAGGAGGTCCCATAATCCATACCGGCCGTCACTTTCTTCAGATTCCAGGCCCGACCAATGTTCCCGATCGCATTCTGCGGGCGATGGACTCTCCGACCATCGACCACCGAGGACCGGAATTCGCCGCGTTGGGCGAGGAGGTGCTGGACGGCATCCGGGCAATGTTCAAGACGCACGGATCCGTCGTCATATATCCGGCCTCGGGTACGGGGGCCTGCGAAGCGGCGTTGGTGAACACGCTTTCTCCCGGCGATCGCGTCTTGATTTTCGAGACCGGCTGGTTCTCGCACATCGCGTGGCGTCAACCCGCCGAGCGGCTCGGCCTCAATGTGGAATACATGCCAGGCACCTGGCGGCGGGGGGCGTCACCCGAGGAAGCGGAAGTTCGGCTCGGAGCCGACAAACAGCACGCCATTAAGGCCGTGGTGGTCGTCCACAACGAGACGTCGACCGGGGTGACCAGCCGAATCTCGGAGATTCGCCGCGCTATGAATCGCGCGCAGCATCCGGCGTTGCTGCTCGTCGATGCGGTTTCTTCGCTGGCATCTATTAATTATTGTCACGACGAGTGGGAAGTCGACGTCACCGCCACAGGATCCCAGAAAGGGTTGATGGTGCCGCCCGGCCTCGGCTTCAATGCGATTTCCGAAAAGGCGCTAGCCGCCAGCAAGACCGCCAGGCTGCCAAAAGCGTATTGGGATTGGGACCCAATGCTCAAGAACAACCCGGCCGGGTTCTTTCCGTACACGCCGGCCACGAATCTGCTCTACGGATTGCGGGAAGCGCTCAGGATGCTGCAGGAAGAGGGGCTCGAGAATGTCTTCCGGCGGCATGCTCGGCACGCGGAGGCCACCCGCGCCGCCGCCCGAGCGTGGGGCTTGGAGCTGGTGTGCGAAGACCCGCTCGAGTATTCGAACTCGCTGACCGCCGTCTTTACACCGGAGGGGCACAACGCCGACCGGTTGAGAGATATCATCCTTGAAAATTTCGACATGTCGCTTGGAACAGGATTGGGCAAGCTAGCAGGCAAGGCGTTCCGAATCGGGCACCTCGGTGCCTTTAACGATCTCACGCTGGCGGGGACCTTGGCGGGCGTCGAGATGGGTCTTCGTCTAGCGGGAGTGCCGCATCGCGAGGGCGGTGTGATGGCAGCGCTGAACACCCTCACGGCGGCCGAAACGGCAACGCTCGTTCGGTAGTTTCTTTGCGGGCCGCAAAGATTTTAGGGCGGTTAGGCCATAACCATGGTGATAGGCCGAGCACGATCACGACCACGTTAACGACCACGTCCACGCCCACGTTGACGTTCACGTCGGCGTCTTCGTGGACGTGAACGTGGTCGTGGACGTGATCGTGATCGGCTTTCCTTTGTTGCGGCCCTGCCGCTGTGGTGAAAAGCAAATCTCGTATCTCATCGGAATGGAAATTTTGATGGCTGCTACGCCCCGCCGCAAAGTTCCCTCCACGACCGTGGTACTGATTCTGCTCTGCGCGATGTATTTCATCAATTACGTCGTCAGGGTGAATGTGAGCACGGCGGCCGCGGTTTTCCAGCCCGAGTTGGGTCTCACCAATACCCAGGTCGGACTGATATTCTCGATGTTCGCCTACCCATATCTTCTGTTCCAGATCATTGGGGGATGGGTCAGCGATCGGTTCGGGGCGCGAAAAGCTTTGACCTTCTTTGCGGCGATCTGGTCGGCTGCGACGGTGTTCATGGGACTGACCAGCAGCCTGGCGGGTATGCTGTTTGCCCGCGTCATGGTGGGACTGGGAGTCTCGGCTTTGCCCACCGCCACCCGGGCGATGTCTGACTGGTCGCCAGTAGGCAAACGCGCATTTGCACAGGGAATCACTCATTCGTTTGCGCGAATCGGCAATGCTGTTACACCATCGCTGGTCGCATGGCTGCTTTTGTTCATGACCTGGCGAGGATCGTTCGTCCTCATGGGGATGATCAGTTTCCTCTGGGCAATCGTCTGGATTTGGTACTTCCGCGACAATCCAGCCGAGCATCCGGCCATCACGCCCGAAGATCTGGCTCGATTGCCCAAGCACGTGGAGAAAAAGAAGCGCCCTGTGCCGGTCGGTCCGCTTGTTCGCCGGATGTTTCCCGTCACCGTCGTGTATTTCTGCTACGGCTGGACACTGTGGTTCTTTCTTGCCTGGATCCCCTCGTATTTTCTCCACAGCCATCAGCTCAAGCTGAGCAGCTCAGCGCTCTTCTCGTCTGGTGTGTTCCTGGGTGGGGTCTTGGGCGATGCGCTAGGCGGCATAGTCAGCGACCGGATCTTCGAAAAAACGGGCGACCGGAAGAAGGCTCGCCGCAACATCATCATTTTCGGTTTTCTGTGCGCGACAGTGTTGATGATCCCGGTGCTGTTCATCCACAACCTGACATTGGTCGTTCTCTGCCTGAGCGCGGCGTTCTTCTTCGCGGAGTTTACCGTCGGGCCCTTCTGGGCCATTCCGATGGATATCGCGCCGCGCTACTCGGGTTTCGCCAGCGGCTTCATGAATTCCGGGTCGGCTCTGGCGGCCATTGTTTCGTCCCTCGTTGGTGGATACATCGTCGACAAAACAGGGAATTGGGAACTGACGTTTGTTGCGGGAATCTGCCTGCTTGTGCTCGGCTCCATCCTGGCGCTCTGGATGAAGCCGGAGGAGGAGCTGGCAGAACCGACCGTGAGTCCGACCTTCGGCATGAAAGAGGCCACGCCGTAAGAAACAATAAATTGCAAATTCCTTGATTTCAGGTGCTCGGCGTCGGGTTCATCGCCGTATTAGCCAACTGGGTCTTCGCGTAGTTCTCCTGCTTGTGGGCTTTCTTGACGCCAGCCACTTTTTCAGTGATGTGAGACTCTCTCCGGATCGCTTTCCCTCAAGCAAACCAGCGATAGTCAAGTCTTCGTCGAGGTCCGGCCAGTGAATGTATGCACCGTCTCCGAAGATCTCAAGGTTATCCCTTTCTTCTTTCGAGCCATGCCAAAGCCGGGGAAACCAAACAAGAGGAACTATGACGGTTCGCCCGTCCACGAGATCGATGCTTAGCGCTTCATCGCTCACAATCACCGACTGAGCCCGTGCTTCTTGAATATCAACGCCCAAAGAACTCATACCATTTCTCCAAGATATGCTCACGCTGCTGTTGAACCAGTCTCATGATCGATGCGAGATGGGGCAAAATTGGTCCTTGGTCATTGGTCATCGGTCATCGGTCATCGGTCATCAGTCATCGGGACCTGCAGAGACTTCTTACTCCAAGCTTCAGCCTCCCAGATTCAGCTCTGATCTTTGCGCCATCTTCGCGTGCTTCGCAGTGCTTGTTGCCAACTTCTTTTCGTAGGAACAAGTTTGTGATCGATGACCACTGACCGATTACCGATGACCGATGACCGATATGACCGATGACCAATGACCGATGACCGATGACCGATGACCGATGACCCTAACATGATAGCCCGCCATGAAACCGCTTGCTGAACAACTCGATCTGATTCGCAGGGGCGCCGCCGAAATCATTTCTCAAGAGGAATTGGCTGGCTGACATCTTGACTCGCTCTGCTCTGGCTGAATCCAAAAGCGAAGCGCGACGGCTAATCCAGTCCGGCGCTGTTTCCATCGATCGAACCAAGGTATCCGACGTTGCCCTGAAATTGACTCAGGGGCAGTACGTCATCCGCTGCGGCCGGCTGAAGTGGGCCCGTGTCAAGATCGGCTAAACTGCTGGGAATATCGAATTTCGAATCGTTGAAGCCAACATGTGCGAGCTCACTGCCTCTCACTTGCTATCTTCAGCACCTGCCGCGCCTCCTGCGGGCTCTTCGCCCACCCGATCCCTTTCTCCACGGGCTGGCCGAAAACTTCCGGATGCAGATAGAGGCCGCGCTCGGCTGGGGGCTTTTCTTCCTCAACACGGATGCGATGCGCCTTGGCGTAGCCGTCCTGGCGGATGCCGGTCACCTGCCAGGAGACTTCGCTGCCAGCCTGACCGCCGGCGATCTTAAACCGGTTGCCGGAGATCTTCTCCGCAATGTACAGGTTCGGTCCGGGCGCTCCAACGGGGGTCAACTGGTAACGGAAGTCGCCGTTGAGCGCACTAAACCAATCCGGCAGTTCCACCCATGCCTCGCCGCTGGCATCGAGCGTGACGTTGCCATTGTAGATGTTCATCATGTCGGGGCTCTCCACAAAGGAGTGGTAGAGATATTTGTTTGCAGGATCGAGCGGATGATCGATTAGAAACGAGCCGCTCCCTTTTGTCAGGGCGCCTGTGACGTGGACTTTGCCGGTAAAATATCCCGCGAAGCCGCTGGAGCCAGCGGAGCCGGCTACACCGACGCCGCTCGTACTTGTCCCCTGCACGCCGTTGCCGGTGTTGCTTGTGCCAGACACGCCGTTGCCGTTAGAAGTTGTGCCCAACACCCCAGTGCCGCTGCCAGTTGTACCGGCAGACACGGCGGTGCCACCGTTGCTGTTTGCTTGCAGCCCAGTGCCGCTGTTGCTGTTTGCACGCAGCCCGATGCCGCTGCCGCTGTTTGCTTGCAGCCCAGTGCCGCTGTTGCTGCTTGCACGCAGCCCGATGCCGCTGCTGGAGACAGCGTCCACGCCGATGCTGCTGCTCGATGAGCCAGACAGAGCGACGCTGTCAGAGTTTGAGACACTCACATTCCCATTTACTGCAAGGGGTACACTGATCTTGGAGCCGGTCACGGCGCTGTCGGCCAGCTTGGCCGTCGTCACTCCGCCATCGGCCAGTGAAAGCGTCACATCGCCCGAAGTCCCTCCTCCTGCCAGGCCCGCTCCCACGTTGACGGCGGTAATGTCTCCGCTTGCCGCGATGGTCAGCGTGTTGCCACCGGGGGTGATGGTCACGTTGCTGCCCGCAGTCAGTGTCACGTCATCCTTCAGTGAGTTGATACTTTTGACCACCTGGCCGCTGGCGATTTTGGCGCTGGTTACAGCCCCATTGCCTAAGTCAGCGGTACCCACAGCGGCATCTGCAATTTTGGCGCTGGTGATTGCATCGTCAGCAATCTTGTCTGTCGTTACTGCCGACGGAGCAAGATCGGGAGCGCTCACCGCCCCGTCTGCAATCTTCGGGCTTGTCACTGCATTGTCTGCCAGCTTACCGGTCGTAATGCCTCCGTCGGCCACCGAGAGCGTCACCGCTCCCGTTGTTCCCCCTCCCGCCAAGCCTGCGCCGGCATTGACGGCGCTAATCCCTCCGCCAGTGCCGCCGGTAGAAGAAATCCTGAGCGTGTTTCCACTGGAGGAGATGCTGACGTTGTCTCCTGCCGCCACCGTAACGTCATCCTTTAGCCCATTCAAGCTGCGCACCACCTGACCGGCGGCGATCTTGTCGCCGGTAACCGCCCCGGCGGCCAACTTGGAATTGGTTACCGCCCCATCGGCCAGATGGATCGTCGTCACACTGCCCGCCGCCAGCGCCTCTCCGGCCGGCGTCAGCACTGGAACCGTCCCCAACTGGCTGCCGTCCAGGCGCAACGTGACGGCCACGACCGGTTCTGTGGAAGAAAACTCCACCACTCCTTCATAGTTGTCCAGACCGACAAAGTAAGGGTCCTCTTCCAGAAAGCGCGCCTGATGCTGTAGCGGCGCCAGACGTGTGGTGCGGGTCTCCACCAGCAGGCCGTTGCTGGCCAAGCGGCGCACTGTCAGCACGCTTTCTGCCGTCGCGCTGGGATTGGCCACCGCCACTCCGGTCCTGACGCCGCTCTGCCTGCGCGTCGAGCCAAACAGTTTGAACTGGCCGGCCGCGGTGCTCGGCAATACCCCGACTTGGTCGGTCAGTTGGCCGGCCGCGTCGAAAAACTGAAACAGCTCGCTGGCTTCAAAGCGCCCTGCCGACGAGAGCCGGGCCCAACCGACCGTCAGCGTCCCTGGGGAACCTTCAAACCGCACCGTCTGAGTGGATCCAGGCGCCAGCGCGATTTCCTGACTGGTGAGCAAGCTCCCCTCGGAGCGCAAAAGCTCCAGCTTCACCGCGATGGCTTCGGCCGTGGGATTGTGAACGTTAAATAAAGTAACCACACCCGGACCCACGCCGAATTGAGGAAACAACTGCAGGCTTTGGCCAAATTGAGCATGCAAAGATAAAGGCCCAAAAATCACAATGAGCAAGACGGCTGACAGCCGCAAGCCCATGGTAAGTGGTGATGGAGAAATCGTTGAGGTTTTAGATGCCAGTCCCATCATGTCTTCCTCCTGTGGAGCGGAAACAAATGGCAAAAACAATAAAGGTCAGTTGGCTCAAGGTTACCTTAGCGGGGTCGGAAATGGAACGTCAAATGTCGCTATCGACTCGCCCTGCCGAAGTATTTTGCAATCACAGAGGTGTTTGTCGAGGCCGCGGTAAACAGCTTGCCCGGTCGGGCGAAACTCGCGGTTTTTAGAGAGCCTTCGATGAAGCTCTCGTCTGTCAGGCTAATCGCAGAAGGATCGCCGTAGGGTTTGCTCGTGACCTGGCAGAGGATCCAGTCACCGCGGCCAGCATCCGCCAAAACCACTGCTGGTCTGAGCTTTGAACTTGACAAATCAGAAGGTCCAAGCGGTCGATTTGGCGTTGAAACGCAGCTGGAGATGCGGCCGAGAGTAGTTCTTTGTCGGCAGCGTAAACAATTGGAAATCTGGGCCGCCGGAATGCGTAGCGGATTTTACCGGCGATTTGCCTGCTTGTGTTCGATTCCACGGCGTCCCTCAACTCATTATTACAGCCTTTTCTGTGGGGGGTGACTTCTTTTTTTGGACTTAACCCCCGGCTCCGCTTCGCTGCGCCGGGGGCTACACGCTGGACGCCCGCTCCGCGGGCTTTAAACTCGACCTGTCGTTTCAAAAATGTCCAATCTCCAGGGAGCGCAGCTCAGAAGAGCTATATCTCCTACGGGGAAGTCCCGCATCAACCGTAATCCCTGTCACAGGCCGGAACTTGGAGACACGTTATTTTGGCTGCTGGAGAATTGAAATGCGCGACTTTGCAACTTTAGAACATCCGATTTCGCGGATGGTCGGAACAAGTTTCAGCCGGGAGAGGCGCTGGGGCATCATTGGCGGAATAGTCGGCTCGATGGTGGGTGGCGGGGCTTTTCTCATCGCTTCACTGGTTCAGGGAGAAAGATGGGAGGAGATGTCGAGAGGTCCATATCCGCGTTTTTTCAACCGGCACGAGCTGATGCCTCTTGACTTTTACTTTGTTGCGCTTTTGGCCATAGGGGTGGCTTTCCTTGGTCTGGCTCTGTTTTTTGTGCGCCTGGGTCGTTATCCCCGAACGGATGGTTTCGGCGCTGCCCTTACGGGGCTTATCCTTTCCTCTTTGGCAGGGACAATTCTATTCCTTCGCCTCTTTGCGGTTCTCCACGGCTGAAGGACTCTAATTCCTGTCGCAAAACAGGTAATGTCAGAGCCCGGAGCGTGAGGGTGTGTTGCCCAAATCCGAGTGCGAGCGGAACCGCGACCGGAAGGGAGCGGCGCGCAACGTAAGTCGCTTGGTGCGGAACGCGTTGGCGACTTTACGTTGGCGCGCCGCTCCCTTC
>DASYPF010000313.1:0-4186 GCA_036006905.1 Acidobacteriota bacterium | reverse complement strand
CCGTTATCCTTTGCGCACCAGCGCTGCCAGCGTGATTCGTGGCTGTATTACCAATAGATTCCTATTCATCCACGCGTTGATCTGAACTTGTCGTATCTCGAGATAATTAGGATTGCTGGTCAAACCGTAAAGAAACCGGGTCAGCGGCCCGATATCGGCGGTAACGTTGAAGTCCACGGATATCTTTCTGTACCCATTTTTCAGTTTTTCTTCCGGCAAGATATTAGTGCGCGTGACGGTCACGCCATTTGCCTGCGCATACTGTTTTAACGTCTCATTCAATTTCGCCTCGGCCTCACCGGGATCGACGGCAACTAGAATCTGCGCTTGCAGCTTTGCCTTCTGGGCCTGCAGCGTCTTTAGTTCTTTCAACATCTCATCCTTGCGCTGCAGCCTTGCCTTGTATGTTTCCAATTTCTTTTTCTTTTGCTCGATGCTGGTGACAATTCCCTCCTTCGATTCCATGAAGGGAAAAACAACCCAGTAGACCACTCCCAGCAGGATCGCGGCCAGAACTCCCGTGAATAAAACGAGTTTTTCGCGTTTATTTATCTTCATTGCCTGATCTCCGCCCGGAAGTTAAATCGATCTTTTTTCACGCGCGCGTCAAAGGTGTTGTACTTGTTCTCCACCTTCTGCAGGTGCGCCGACTTCAACAGCAGGTTCTGAATTGCCGTCGGGTTGCTCGAGTAGCCGGTGATATCGACATATTTCGCGCCGGTGTCGACAGTCAGCATTTGCAGATAGGCTTCCTGAGGTATTTTTTCAGTCAGCTCCTTGAAGACATCCAGCAGGGTCGCACGGTCACGCGTCAGTTCCTGCAGGTAAGTAATGTCGGCCTTCGTCTTGTCAATGTCGGCGCGGATTCTCTCGAGCTCTTTGACCTGTGGCTCAAGCATTTTGATGCGCGCGTCCAGCTCGTCTGCAAACTCCTGGCTCTGGAAATATTCGCGCCCTACCGAGGCAAACAGCCCTCCGATTAGCAGCAGCGCCAGCAAAGCAGTAGGTAAATAGATGATCTTTCGGACGACTCGCCTGCGCTCCGGAGGGATCAAATTCAGAGAAACGGGCGATTGCTTCTTTTTTCGAAAAGGAGCAAGGGCGAATCCTACCGACTTGCTCAGCCTTGTGTCTCCCCTTAGTTTCAGCTTGCCTTTCAATGCATTCGCCAGCAGCTCGGTTTCAGGGAAACGATCTTTGAAAGGTGGCAGCAGCGTTTCAGCATGGGTTCCCGAAAAGTAGAATCGGTCAATGGCGCCGTCTTCAATTTTGACCTGCGATAACAAGTACTGAAGCTGGTCGAGCAGATGATCGACCGTCAAGTTCGCTACGTCGATGTGAAGTTCGCGCGAAAAGACTTCTTCCCTCCCCCTGAGAACCACAATCTCTGAGGTGTGCTCGTTGACGTCAAAGACCACGACGAGGTTCTTGCTCGCCAGCAGCTCTTTCTTGAGCGTGATGAGGTTGAATACGGCCGAAGTGCTGATCTCCACGCGGCTGGGCGGCAACCTGTTGGTCCAGAGGCGATCCACATAGGGATCGAGCCAACCCTTGCGCACCAGTCCCATCAGCAACACCAGCCTCTTCCGTTCCACGTCCTGCCTGAGGACAACGTAGTCGAAATACGAAGCTCCATCTTCACTTGGCTGGTAGTACTCGACCTGATACTTCAGCAGCTGTCCCAGATTCTCTGACGCTTCCAGAGGGAGTTCCAGTTGCCTTAAGATCACCTCGCCGCGCGGTAATCCCAGGATGATATTTTCGCGGTTAAAACCGCTCTGTTTTCGAATCTGCTGCAGCTTTTGCCGCAGTTGCGTTTTGTCCAGTTGCAGGAAATTCTCAATCACGTGGCTCTTACCGGCGGCGAACCCGCTCAGCGTCCGCTTGACTACAGTACAGACCACGTCATCGCCACGAATTTCAATTCCCAGGCTGGAATCAATGCCTATGGTCATTTGCTTCCTCGTTGAAGGTTTCCCATCTTTCTAACAAAATACTGACAACACTCACCGCGAAGGCGCGAAGGACGCGAACACTGTTTATGCGTTCTGAGGCGAACTTCGCGCGTTTATTGTGCGTCTCTTCCTCTTCGAACCAATAATCCAGGCTAAAGCTCCAAATTATTTTCGTTCCAATAAATCATCCGATATCCTGTGGGAGACACGCCATCCAGAGAAAACGTGCACCGAATTACTGAAATAATCTTGCGCCCGTTAAGGCGCCCTACCGATCGCAGGGAATAGACTGGCGTGCGGAACGTGCTCAAATAACCAAGCGCATTCATGTCTCCCAATCCGATCGTCTCCCCCACTTCTGTGGGGCTGGAAAACGGCTTTTCGGTCCGGCGGCTGACGATCATTTGAGCCTTTTGGCGATTCATCCCCGGTAATGATGCAAGAACCTCCAGCGGGGCCGAATTTATATTGATGCGATTGTAGGGGGCATAGACCGTCAGGAAATTGGTCAGCCCACCCCGGTTGATTTCCGCCCCGGATTCGTCTTTGAATTTCTGGCCGTAGAAAATCTCGGGAGTGATTCCCTTCACCAGCAGCAGCTCCTCGACGCTGTCCAACGGACCGTCCTTGATGTGGTACGGCTCCGGCAACGACATATAGTAGTCGTCTTCTGCGCCGTTGAGATGCACATCCTTGTCTGGGTCGCGCCAGTCGAGGATGCTGTCAACGATCGCATCCCCTACATCTGGCTGCAGCCCCACTTCGCTCATCAGGTGTCGAAGGATCTCCTCGGAAGCATAGTTTGCATTGATTTTGCCGCTTTCGTCAAAGATAGCGACCTCGGCGGCGCCGTTCGCCATCTCAAAATGGAGCTTGCCACGCTCTACCTCTTCGTCGACTGGCTGCTGTGGTTCGGCGGTTGCGGTTTGCGGCTTTGACAGCAAGATTCTAGCGATGGAGTAAAAGACTCCGGAACGCGCGATGTAGTAAGACTGTTTCAGATCGACGTCATTGGTCGTCGCCTTTACCTCCATGCGCACCGATCGGCTGAAGGAAAGCGCAATCAGCGAGAGCGCCACCAGCACCCAGGACAGCAGAACCATCAGGGAGCCTCGCTGCCGGCGCCATGAGGCGGCGGCCCGACTGGCGGAAACATCCGAAATCATCGATGACATTTCTGAAATCTTCATGGCACGGGCCCTGCCGGGCTTCCGATAATTCCCCGCAACTGTGGTGGAATGCCTCCGCCAAGCCCCGGCACTGCGAGCGAGTCGGCATTGATCAAACCTACGATGCGCAATCTCTGATGGTTTTTCTTGGTCAAAGTTATGCGAATGGCCAGAGGCAGGCTCCCGATGGTTTCTGCGTCCCACGGCCCTTCCCATGAGTAGTCTCCTTGCCCTCTGTCGCCAAAATACTCAAACTTTCCATCCTCGAGCCCTGAAAAAAAGACGGTCGTTTTTTTCCTTCCCGCGTTCATATCCAGGTACGTTTGCCCGCCGCGGTACTGATCTTCCGACTCGACCAGGTCCGTACCGTTCTGCTCTCCGGGCGCCAGGGCGTAAGAAATCATCGACATCCCCGCGTTCTTCTTGAAAAACAGCGGAGCAAAACTGGCAAACAAGACGCGCCGGTCTTCTCCTTTGAATAGCGGCGGTGTCCGGTAGCGCTGGGCGATCAGGCGCTCGAAAAATCCGGGCGTCTGGCTAGCTCCTGCCTGCTCACCCTGCTGGGCCCGGAGTGGCTCGGAAAACTTCCCCTGCGGCCGAACCGGATAGGCGGATCCTATTTGCGTCTTGACCAATTCAATGATCACTTTCTCACGCTGGGAAACCTGCATCCGGTCTTCGCCCTTTCGGTAGGCATTGAGCGAGACCCGCAGCGCCAGGAACACGACCACCGACAACACCGATACCAGCGTCAGCGTGATCAGGAGTTCCAGAAGCGTAAAACCGCGTTCGCGTTTCATTGGAAAGGCCTTGGATTCGGATTGCGAATACCCGGGGTAATGCCTGCCGGACTGGGGACTCCTGTAAACGGAGTGAGGTTCGACTGCGGTCGCAGCCCCACCGGTTTTAAACAGTTTAAGCGGTAAAGTTTTCCGTTCTTGTCGTTTTTATAAATCACGTCGACTCGTACATGGAGCAGTTTTAACGGGAAAGGCTCGCGCGCATTCCAACGAGACTGCTCCGGGATCTCAAAGTCTTCGACGAATGCTTCCCACCGAAAGT
>DASYPF010000312.1:0-13811 GCA_036006905.1 Acidobacteriota bacterium | reverse complement strand
CCTTTCGGTTGTGGTGCTGGTCAGTGCAGGCTTGTGTGTCAGCAGCCTGCGAAAGCTCCAGGCGATCGATGCCGGATTCGAGCCCGCCAAAGTGCTGGCCGTATCGATGGACCTGGCGCTGAACGGTTATCGAGAGCCAAGAGGACGGCAGTTTTATTCGCAGCTAGTTGAGCGAGTCTCGGCGCTTCCTGGGGTGGAATCGGTGAGCCTGGCGCGGATCGTGCCCCTGGGTGACGGTTTCGAGTCGCCGTCTTGGAGTCTTGTTGGTGAAGAAAAACTAAACCACCAAGATACCAAGGCACCGATGACAAAAGACTACGGACGATAGGTATGCAAACACTGATTCATGATCTTCGTTACGGATTTCGAATGGTGCTCAAGAACCCGGTCGCAAGCGGTGTCGTCGTCCTGTCGCTGGCCATCGGAATCGGGGCGAACACTGCGATTTTCACACTGATTAATGCAACGATGCTGAAATCGCTGCCGGTGGAGAATCCAGCGCAACTGGTGCTTTTCAACGACAGCCCGAGCGAGGGCGAGGCCAGCGGCGACCAGACAGGACATTGGGAGATTTTCTCCTATCCACTGTACTTGTATTTTCAGAAGGACCGGCAATTTTTTCAGGATCTCTGCGCCTTCAGAAGCGGAGAAGACAGGTTGAGCGTGCGTATACAGGACGCGCAGACAGGCGAACCAGCGCATGAGGCGTCGGGGCATTTAGTCTCCGGCAACTATTTTGGAGTTATGGGCGTGAATGCGATTTTGGTCGGGTATTCACTGCTCAGGATGATTCGCCGCAGGCGCGGCCCGTCGCCGTTATTAGTTACGGCTGCTGGAAGCAGAAGTTCGACCGCGATCATTCAATCGTGGGAAGAGTGGTCTTTCTCAACGGAACGGCTTTCACTATCGTGGGGGTAACACCACCACAATTTTTTGGAGTGCGCATCCGACGTGCTCCCGATTTTTGGTTGCCGTTTAGTCTCCAACCGCAGGTGATGCTGCGAAAATCCGCGGTCTCCAAAAGCGTAAACTCTCTACCAACACTTTTGCGACTCGTTCCGTCTTTAAAGAGTGAATCAATGAAGAGCAACCCGGTGGCCGAAGAACGAGAAGGCCTTCAGTCGATCCTCGAGCAGGCCCGTGCAGGAAACCGGGAGGCGTTCGATCGTCTGATTCGCCTTTTCGAAAAGCAGATTATGAAGACAGCTTTCTACCTGACCAGAAACCTCGAAGACGCCCGGGACGTGGCACAAGAGGTTTACATGAAGATCTTTCGGCACCTGGGCACCGCGCAAAGCCAAGAGAAAATCAATGGCTGGATTTACCGAATCACCGTCAACACGGCGAGAGATTTCCATCGCAAACAGAGGCTGCGAGCGCCGCTGAAAAGAGTTCTTTCTGTGATCATGCCCCCCGATCCTGTGTGCCAGAGTGAAATGCACAGCCGGTTGACCGAGTGTCTGGCGAAGCTTTCTTTCAACCAGCGCGCCGCGTTTATCTTCAAGGAGCTGCAGGAAATGGAAACATCCGAAGTCGCCGCGGCGCTTGGCTGCAGCGAAGTAACGGTCCGCGGCTATCTGCACGACGCCAGAAAAAAGCTCCAGAAGTATTTCCAGGACTTTCGGGAGGAATCATGAATCGATTCCTGAAAAAGGAGTGGCACGATGCTGAAATTCCCGAACAGGTCTACGTGCAGGCGCGCAACCGGGCCTGGGCAGAAATCCAGGCCGGGCCCAGTCAGCGTCGGGTCAAGATTGCTTATGCTTTGGCGGCAGGTGCGGCGCTGCTTCTGCTGGTTTGCGTTTCTGTTTCTAGAAGAGATATTCAAGATCGAGATCAGCAGGGAGCAAGAACAGCGGCAGTGCGACCACAACCGACTAGTGACGCCTTGCGTGCCGGTGTCGACGTCCCTGGCGGTGCAGTCGCCGGAAGAACAAAGCCTGCGGCAAAAGCAATGCCTCTCGCCAAGATTTATTCTCGTGACACCCGTCGTGTGAGGACCATACACGCATCGCTCCGGCAGAAGAGGCATGATGTTGTCGCAGCACGCGATACCTCAGGCAAGACTGAAAGCCCGGAGCGCATTGTCTTAAATTTTCAACTTCCCACCAGCGGCGTGCGGATGATTTGGATACTGGACCGAACCTTTCACCTCGATGGAGGGACCGAATGAAAAAATGGATCGCATCGATTTTTGTTCTCATGCTGTCGCTTACCTTTGCAATTCCGCAACAGACGCCTGCGAAGGCGGAGACAAAACAACAGAATCCCAATGAACCGCCTGTAGTACCCCGGATTTACGAGATTAAGGCTCGCAGAGTGGAAGAGATAGCCGAATTAATCCAGGGCATGTATGACATACGCGTGACTATCAACCGCAATCTCAACGCTTTGACTATCAGAATAAACGAGAGCATGCACTCAGCGATCTCGGAGTTGATTAGGAAGTACGATGTCCCCGCCAAAATGGTCGAATTCCAGTTTTATATTCTCAAAGCAAATCGTTCGGGCACTGGGGTGAAGGACGGCCTACCGGAGAAAATCAGGAGGGTGATTAGCGACATCGCGTCCCTGACGCGCTATCAAAACTTCGAATTGCTCGATACTCCGTTTATACGCGCCAGCGAGGGAAGAGAGGCGAGTTTATCCGGAAAGGGTATCTTTTACTACAGGATCGAGCTGGGCAGAGTCGGAGTCGTGAGCCCGCTCCAGTCGATGAAGTCAAGTAGTGAATCGCAGTATCAAATCCGAGTCGACAACCTGGGGGTCTGGTTTTCTCAAGCCACAGTCGATGGCCAGGGAAAGATCAGTTCTAGAGACATTGGGGGAGTGAGAACGGATATTTCCCTTGCCGACGGAGAGATGGCCGTCCTGGGAGCTTCTCAACTGAGTGAAGAGACCAAAAACGCCGGCGATGCCGTAATCACAGTGCTAAGCGCCAAGGTACTGCGGTAGCAGTCACATCATAAGCGGGACGAAGATTTCTCCATTATATCGGCGGTGTCGCTTCTCAATTGAACCCAGCCCGCCTGCAAAGAGTGCAGGAACTCGCTTCCCAACATAGAAAACTGAGTCCCGGCGGGCAACGAGAAGCTGGCTGCGCCGAAGGCCGGGTAAGCTTCACCGCTCGCGCCGAAACCCTTGAAAGTCAGATTGGCTGTGGTAGCGCTGAGGTGTGAGTGATTCGAATGTGGAGTTTGGAAGGCGGGAATGTTGGCGGCTGCGGGTGTTGGCCTCACCAGGCTATTTCGATGATTTCACTTTCGGAGATGTCTCGATCTAAGGACTCGTCACCACGCTAGAAAAGTCTGGAGTTGCGTGGTGACCTGTTGTCGGTCTCGTGTTGAAAGCTGGCCAAGAGTTTTGACCAGCAGACGGTTGTCGAGAGTAAACAACTTGAGCCGCACCAGACATGGCACGTTCAACCCGGCCGTTTTGGAATCGGCCAGTATGACATCGCCGGGCCATGGATGATGGCTGGCCGTCGTGATCATTGACAACACGGTGTGGCCGTGGCGATCGAAAGCGCGATCGCTTAAGACCAGCGCGGGGCGACGCTTGTGACCAGCCTGATTGCTGAATGGAAAGGGCACTAGAACAACGTCCCACTGGTTAGAGGTCACGGAACGCCTCTTCATCGGCGTCGCTGGACCACTCATCGAGAGTCTGGGAAAGAGCGGCGTGAAAGGCGGCGTCGAATGGGTCAAGGCGTCTGAGGCGAACGACTTTGCCTTCCACTTCGTAGGCAATGATGTCGCCGGGCTCCGCCCCGAGGGCTTCGCGGATAGGCTTTGGCAATGTTACCTGACTCTTGCTTGAAAGCTTGCTGGTTTGCATGCCGGTCCTCCTTACTTTACAGTAAAGTAGCTTTACAGTAAAGGTTACAAGATGCCAGGTGACTGCGTCAAGTCAGACCTTCGCTGTAGGAATGACGAATGGCGAATTTCGAATGCCGAATGTGGAATCAGCAGTCAGCCTTCCGTAACCCAAATAGGGACACGTGTGATGGTTTTCAGGCTCAAAGAGCCGTCAGGGAGTAGCCCCGTCCGTAAGAACCTGTGAAAAAATTGCTCTTGGGATGAAATTTGACAAACTGCACTCACCGCAGAGACGCCGAGAACGCAGAGTTGACGCAGAGATAGAATTCTCCGCGAACCTCTGCGACCTCTGCGTCTCGGCGGTGAAGCCAATTTTTTCACAGGTTCTAAGGGCGGGGGATTTGAGAAAAACAAGAAGCACCGGAGCTCCGAAGGAGCGACACGATCTGCCGGTCCTTCGGACCTCGAACCATTTTTGTGTTGTTACGCAAACCCCGCCCTTGCTTGACCGCATGAAGTTCCCGGAAGAAGATCAGACGGAACTGTTGACTGTGCTGGGCCGACCAAAGTACCGTGCTAGGCCGGTCTGTTCAATTTAGGGGTTAGGCCGATAGCGTGGAGATCGATGCCGGTGGGGCGGCTAAAAGGAGGAGCGAATGGCGACAGATCCGGTTGTGGGTTCACTGGCTGGACTGTGGAGGTTCCCGGTTAAGTCCATGCAGGGCGAGCGGCTCGAGCAGGCGGAGCTCACGGACGGAGGTCTCTTGGGTGACCGCGCTTATGCGCTCATCGACGTAGAGACAGGCAGGGTCGTGAGCGCGAAGAGCGTGAAGTTGTTTCCCAACATGTTCGGGTGTCGGGCCACCTTCGTCGAACAGCCAAGATTGGGTGGCGAGCTCCCGCCAGCGCGCATTACGTTGCCGGATGGCACAACGATGACGAGCGACTCCAGCGATGGAGATCGCGTGTTATCAGCATATTTTCGACGAGATGTCACGCTGGCCCGGGCCGCGCCACACGACTTCACGATCGACCAGTATCATCCCGATGTGGGGGATCTAGACCCCGCAGGCCACCGAGATACAGTTGTCGAACAAAAGCTTGGATCGGCCTTCTTCGCCGAAGCCGGTCTTCCTTCCCCTGTGCCCGTCGGTTTGTTTTTCGACCTGTTTCCTGTATCCGTCCTGACGACGTCCACCCTCAAGCGACTGACCGAGCTTCGACCTGAGAGCCGATTCGACGAGCGCCGGTTCCGGATGAACTTGATCGTCGCCACCGAAGAGGATGGGTTCGTCGAGAACGGTTGGATCGGTCATGAACTCGCCATTGGTGACGTAGTACGACTTAGCGTGGCCCTTCCCGATCCGCGATGCGTGATGACGACCCTCGCTCAGAACGAACTCCCAAAAGACAGCGATGTCCTGCGCACCCTCGCTCGGCATAACCGGATCGCGGTCGGCGATGCGGGCCTGTTTCCCTGCGCCGGTGCATACGCCGTAGTCCAGGCGCCCGGAAAGATGCGAATCGGCGACCGCGTTGCTCTCCATTGAAGTCGTCACCGCAAGGCCCGCCGGAGCTGTTAGGTGGGACGGAAAGAGTAGCTCAACATGAACGTTTGGCGACGCAACTTTGGGGTCATAGCTATACTGGCGGTGTCGGGTGCTGCCGCTACAGGAATAGCCTCGTGGCAGGAGAGTGCCCCGCCGAAGGAAGACAAGAAGATGCACGGACTGATCGGCAAGATGACCGCCGTTGAAGGCAAGCGCGATGCGTTGATCGCCATTCTGCTCGAAGGCACCAAGGACATGCCCGGCTGCATGAGCTACGTCGTAGCGAAGGATCCCGCCGACGCGACTGCGATCTGGATCACCGAGGTCTGGGACAGCCCCGCGAGTCATAAAGCTTCTCTGACGCTTCCCGCCGTCCAAGACGCGATGAAGAAGGGTAAGCCATTGATCGCTAAGTTCGACCAGAGTGTAGTAACGGAGCCTGTCGGCGGTCACGGCCTCACTCCAGTGAAAGGCCGCTAAGACATGCGCATCGCCGGACGATTCAATGGCTTCCCGCACGAAGCGTTCGATTTTTTCGAACAGCTCGCGCTTCACAACAATCGTGCGACTGCGCCCGGGTACCCTGTTCGATTCCGAGACGGCGTGATCCCACAAGCGAACACCGTCCGAGCCCCTGACCTCATTGCACTTCCTGAAAACGAATTCGAAAGAACCACTTAAACAAAGCGGCAAGGGTGGCATGGAATTTGCCTCGGAACACCGATGGCTGAGAGCTGATAGCTTCTTCGCCACTGACAACGGACCAGAACATGGAAACTCTACTCCAAGACCTTCGCTACGGCCTGCGGATGCTGCTGAAGCAACCCGCCTTTACGCTGATCGCCGTAGTGACGTTGGCGCTCGCCATCGGGGCTAACAGTGCCCTCTTCAGCGTGGTCAATGCCGTGGCTTTGCGCTCGCTTCCTTATCCGCAGTCGCAACGGTTGATGATGGTTTGGCTTTTCAATCCGCGACAAGGAATTGACAAAGATATAACCTCCTTCCCGAACTTTGAGGAATGGAGAAAGCAAAGCCGGCTCTTTGACTCTTTGGCTGGTTATTCAGGAATCAACTACAACCTGACAAATGCCGGTGACCCCGAGCAACTCCGAGGCGCGATCGTTACGGCTGATTTTTTTCACACACTGGGTATTGAGCCTGCGGAAGGACGAACTTTTGCGGCGGACGAGAACAGTCCGGGTCGAGAGAAAGTAGTGGTGCTCAGCCGTGGCCTTTGGCAGCGCCGCTTTGGTGCGGATCCCTTGCTGGTGGGAAAGGCCGTGACGCTGAACGGCTCTGGCTATACCGTGGTCGGCGTCATGCCTCGAGGGTTCCAATATCCGGCCGAAACTGAACTCTGGACACCGATGGCGCCGGTGGGACCTTTGCAACAGTTGATGGCGTTGCGCGGTAATCTCTGGATGAGCGTTATTGGACGCCTGAAACCAGGCGTGCCACTGCTTCAGGCGCAGGCGGAGATGGATACGATCGCCAAACGCCTGGAGCAGCACTTTCCCGCGAATGCTGGCATGGGGATCAAACTGGAGCTGCTGCGTGACCAGATCGTAGGTGATGTCCGGTGGGCGCTTTTGATTATGCTGGGGGCAGCAGGGTTTGTCCTTCTGATCGCCTGCGCAAATATTGCCAATCTGCTTCTGGCCCGAGCTGCGGCGCGCCAGAAAGAAATTGCTATCCGGGCTGCAGTCGGCGCTGATCGCGGCCGCGTGATCCGCCAGCTTCTCACAGAAAGTATTCTCCTCAGTCTTGTCGGCGGGGCCTTGGGCTTGCTGCTCGCTGTCTGGGGTGTAGATCTACTGATGTCGATCAGCCCTCCGAAACTTCCTCGGCTGGGCGAAATCAGGATTGACGGGACTGTCCTGGCTGTCACCATGTTTCTTTCCATTCTCACGGGTTTGATCTTCGGTCTTGCTCCGGCGGTGCAGGCGTCAAAAACTGGGCTGAGCGAAATCCTGAAGGAAAGCGGCAGGAGCGCTGAATCCGGCCCGGGAGCTTCTCGTCTTCGCAGTGCATTGGTGATCGTGGAGGTGGCGCTTGCGGTGGTCTTGCTGGTCGGGGCGGGCCTGATGATAAGAAGTTTTCTCCGCCTTTTGGATACGGCGCCTGGCTTCAATCCAGCACACGTCCTGACGATGCGCATTGCTTTGCCCCGCCTGAAGTATCGCGAGCCCGATCAGGTGAGAGCTTTCTACCAGCAACTTCTCCAGAAGCTGGAGTCGCTGCCCGGAGTGCAGTCGGTCGGCGCATCGACTTCGATCATGCTCGGCAGGCTTCCCGCTTCGTCCGGCCTCAGCGTGGAAGGACGGCCTGCGCCTTCTTCAGCCAGCCGCGTCGACATCCCCGTCACGTACGATTCGGTCACTCCGAAATTTTTCCCGACGATGGGCATTTCGCTGGTCAGGGGCCGGCTCTTTTCAGATCATGACGACGCCCGATCTCCTCGAGTGGCGATCATAAATGAGGCGCTGGTAAGACGCTTCTTTCCGACCGAAGATCCGCTGGGCAAGCGCGTCACTTTTGACAACCCTCAACGTCCCGACAGCACCTGGTTTTCAATCGTAGGCGTTGTCGGTGATGTGCGCCGCTCGGGCCTGGATGCCGAACCGAGAGCCGAACTTTACATCCCCCACAATCAGAGCCCCGATCGAAGCTTGACGATAGTACTGCGAACGACATCGGACGCTGCCGCGCTTGCGCGCGTTGCTCGCAGCGAACTTTGGACGATCGACAAGGACCAGCCGGTGTCAAGCGTCAAAACCATGGATCAAATCATGGACGAGTCGCTATCGCAGCGTCGTTTCAACGTGCTGTTGCTCGGCCTTTTCGCCGCGGTGGCGATCATTCTGGCTTCCGTGGGCATCTATGGTGTGGTGGCTTACTCGGTAACACGGCGCACTCATGAGATCGGTATCCGGATGGCGCTGGGGGCGAAGCAGGGCGATGTTCTTCGACTGGTGGTGCGGCAGGGAATGATTTTGGCGGCCGCAGGCTTGCTTTTGGGTTTGGCGTTGGCGTGGTCGTTGACGCGTGTGATGCGAGGGCTTGTTTACGGCGTGAGCACGACAGATCCTGTTACCTTTGTCATGATCTCACTGCTCTTTGGAGGAGTGGCGCTTGCGGCCAGCTACCTGCCGGCGCGGCGCGCGTCGAAGGTCGATCCGATGGTGGCGCTTAGATCCGAATGACGAATGCCGAATTTCGAATGGCGCATGCGGAGTGAGAAGATTGCGGATTGCGGATCGCGGATTGCGGAATGTAGATTGTGGATTGCGGAGCGCTGATGCCTGACAGTTGACAGCTGAAAGTGATAGCTTCTGGCAACGGACAACTGACAACGGACAACTGACAAACAGACAAGACCATGGAAACCTTGCTTCAAGATCTTCGCTACGGCGTTCGGATGCTGTCGAAAAACCCCGGATTCACCACCGTGGCTGTACTCACACTTGCGCTCGGCATTGGCGCGAACACAGCGATCTTCACCGTAGTGAATGCAGTGTTGTTGCGGCCGTTGCCGTTCGATAGACCGGAGCAACTGGTCATGGTTTTTACCAAGACCAGCCAGCAGGCGCGCAACTGGGTGACTTATCCCGATCTCCAGGATTGGCAGACGCAGAGCCAATCGTTTATCGCGCTCTCGGCCATCGTGCCGCAAAGCGTCAACCTTACGGGGGTTGAAGAGCCGACGCGCGTGATCGGCGGATTCGTTTCGGCCAATTTCTTTCAGATGCTGCAAATAAAGGCCGCACAGGGGCGGGCCTTTTTGCCGGGCGAGGATAAAGTGGGTGCGGCACGGGTGGTTGTCGTCAGCTATGCCGCCTGGCAGGGTCGATTCGGCCGGGAGCCCAAACTGATCGGGCAAACACTCATCCTCAATGGCCAACCCTTCACTGTCGTAGGCATCCTGCCGGAAAGTTTTCACTTCTCGTGGAGCGACTGTGACGTATGGCTTCCCATTCAGTACTACCCCAACTTCACGCTGAACCGGCATCAGACTTCGGCCGGCGTGATTGGAAGACTCAAGCCGGCCGTCGCGATCGCGCAGGCCCGGAGCGAGATGGATACCATCGCACGTCGACTGGCTGCGCAATATCCCGATACGAACTCGGATCGCGGCGTAATGCTCGTGCCGTTCCACGACTTCTTGGTCGAGCAGTTGCGCCCGTCGCTGCTGGTGCTTTGGGGAGCAGTCGGCTTCGTCCTGCTGATTGCCTGCGCCAATGTTGCCAACCTGTTGCTTGCGCGCTCGGTCGTGCGACAGAAGGAGATCGCTTTGCGCGCGGCGCTGGGCGCGGGGAGATGGCGACTGGCGCGCCAACTGCTGACTGAAGCTGTGCTGCTGGCACTCGTGGGCGGGTCACTGGGTTTGCTGCTCGGAAAGTGGGGAATGGACGTGCTGGTGGCCAGCAGCGCGGCCGGCCTGCCCGACACAACGGCAATCAAGCTTGATCTGCCCGTCCTCGGCTTCGCCTTGGGGATTGCAGCCCTGACCGGCATTATCTTTGGGTTGGCTCCGGCGCTGCGCTTTTCCAGCCCTGACGTTCACGCCGCGCTCAAAGAAGGCGGCAAAGGTTCGGGGGAGAGTCTGGGGCGTAGCCGCCTGCGCAGTTTGCTGGTCGTCTCACAAATCGCACTCGCGTTGGTTCTGCTGATCGGGGCGGGCTTGCTGCTCAAAAGTTTTCGCACGCTGCTCCAAGTGAAGCCGGGCTTCAATCCTACCGGTCTTTTGACGCTTGAGTACCGCGTGCCGCGCAATAAGTATCCTCAGGGCCGGCAGCAATGGGAGTTCCATCGGCAGGTCGTCGAGCGCGTCCAAGCGCTGGCCGGCGTGCAATCGGCATCGGTAGTGCTCGCGCTGCCTTACAGCGGCAACGGTGGCGTGACCACTTTCGTCCCACTCGGTCAGCCCGAACCGCCCCAAGGGGCCGAGCCGCGCGCACAAGTCAATCGCGCCGATCCTTATTACTTCCACACCGTGGGCATCCCGCTGCTTAGAGGGCGCGTCTTCACTAAACAAGACGGGACGGACTCACCGCCGGTTGTCATCATCAATCAAGTGATGGCCGAGCGCTACTGGTCGAATGAAGACCCCATTGGCAAGAACGTCCGTCTGCCCGACACGAAAGTCACGGCTACGGTGGTGGGAATCGTCGGAAACGTTAAGCACTTTAGTCTCGACGAGCAGACGACTTCGCAGATTTATCTTGCCTACGCGCAAAACCCGCACATTTTTGCGACACTGGTCGTGCGCACCGCCGGTGACCCGCTCAGTTTCGCCAACTCTATCAAACAAGCCGTGTGGTCGGTGGACAAGGACCAGCCGGTGTGGAAGATTCGCACGCTCGAATCGCTCATAGATCTCTCGGTCGGCCCGCGCCGCTTGATGATGCGGTTGTTGGCCTGTTTCTCCGGTTTAGCTTTGCTGTTGGCGGCGGTTGGGATTTACGGCGTGATCTCTTACTCAGTCTCGCGGCGCACGCACGAGATCGGAGTCCGCATCGCCGTGGGTGCGCAGCAGGGCGACGTGCTCAAACTCGTGGTAGGACAAGGTCTGATTATGACGTTGCTTGGTGTGATCTTCGGCCTGGCCGCTTCCTTCGGCCTGACGCGCTTTCTCGACACCATGCTGTTCGGCGTGGGCCCGACCGACGCGCTTACATTTGCGGCGCTGTCGCTCTTACTGACAGCCGTGGCGCTCGTCGCCTGTTATTTGCCAGCTCGTCGCGCCACGAAAGTCGATCCCATGGTGGCGCTGAGGTGCGAATGACGTAATGACGAATTTCGAATGTGGAATGCGGAATTCCGAATGCGGAACGATATTGGCGCCTTGTGGTGAAGAAAGACCCAACCGCCAAGACAGCAAGGCACCCGTGAGCTTTCAGCTTCCCTGAATGCTGAAGACTGAACGCCGATGGCTGAGAGCTGACCGCTGACGGCTGATAGCTGATAGCGAGCTGATTGCTAAAAGTAACCGCTCATAGCTGATCGCTTTGGAGAAAACCAATGATTCAACTTAGAAACGTTGAAAGGTTTTACCAGGCCGGTATCACGAAAACTTTTGTGCTGCGACGGATCAATATGGATATTGAGGAGGGCGGGTTTATCACCATCATGGGCCCTTCGGGCGCAGGAAAATCGACGCTGCTGAGCATCCTTGGAATGCTCGATAGCGCGTGGACAGGCGAGTATTACTTCCTGGGGAAACCAGTTCATAAGATGGATAAGAAGGAACGGGCACAACTGAACCGCCAGAACATCGGCTTCGTCTTTCAGAGTTATCACCTGTTGGATAGCCTGACCGTTTATGAGAATCTCGACTTGCCACTTTCGTATCTCAATGTGAAGAGGTCGGAACGCGAGGGCAAAGTAGCCGACGCGCTCGACCGTTTCCAGATCGTGGGCAAGAAGGACCTGTTCCCCAGTCAGCTATCAGGCGGTCAGCAGCAATTGGTAGCTGTTGCGCGCGCGATGATCTCCAATCCCAAATTGATTTTGGCCGACGAACCGACCGGAAACCTACACTCCAGCCAGGGAAAAGGAATCATGGAATTGTTCAAGAAGTTGAACAACGAGGGAACCACGATCGTGCAGGTAACCCACTCGGAGACAAACGCGGCTTATGGACACAGGATCATCACTCTGGTGGATGGCTGGATTGTCGGCGAACCCGGCGCTCAGGTTGCGGAAAGCGGAAGACAGTAGGCAGGAGGCAGGAGGCAGGAGGCAGACAGCGGGAGGAGGTCATTCGTCATTCGTCATTTGTCATTCGTCATTCGTTGTTTGGGTCGACAAAAAGTTTCATTTGCGCGAACGCTCTTTCTTGTAATCGAAGTCCTGATTCCACTCCAGCTTGCCGAAGAGTTCGCGGATTCGAACTTGCTCGTAGCGCGCTACGAATTCCTTGAGTGCCTTGGTAACTGCAGCCTTCTTCGTTTTTTCGCCACTGACTTGAAGCTGGGATAAAATCCCAAGCGAACATTGGAAGTCTTCAATGAAAAATCCCAACAGTAACACGCGCATCTTAGTCGCCGATGACCAGCCCGATGTGCTCGAAGCGCTGCGCCTTCTGCTCAAGGGAGAAGGGATGGATATTGAAACAGTAATTTCTCCAAAGGAGACCCTCAAAGCGCTTGAAGCTCGCGATTTTGATGTGTTGCTTATGGATTTAAACTACGCGCGCGACACAACTTCAGGACAGGAAGGACTGGATCTGCTCGGCCGGGTTCAGGCACTGGACAGCACACTCCCTATAGTGGTCATGACTGCCTGGGGAAGCATCGACGTGGCCGTCGAGGCCATGCGCCGGGGGGCCCGTGATTTCGTCCAGAAGCCATGGGAAAACACGCGACTGCTCAATATCCTTCGCACGCAGATTGAGTTGGGGACAGCGCTTCGAAAGGGACAACGCCTGGAAGCAGAAAACCGTGTGCTGCGTGATGAATCGCGACTCAAAATGATCGCTGAATCTCCGGCG
Organism: Acidobacteriota bacterium; assembly: GCA_036006905.1. Taxonomy (GTDB): domain Bacteria; phylum Acidobacteriota; class UBA6911; order JACQSX01; family JACQSX01; genus DASXTB01. The sequence continues at coordinate 951 of DASYPF010000312.1, read as the reverse complement.
ATGCGGCCCGTGCTGGAACTGCTCGCCCGTGTCGGCCCTTCAGACGCGCCCGTACTCATTACCGGCGAGCACGGCACGGGCAAAGGCATGATCGCACAGAGACTTCATTCTGTTTCGGAACGAGCTTCCAGACCCCTGGTGACGCTGAACGCGGGCGGCCTGTCCGAAGGTGTTTTTGAGAGCGAACTGTTCGGCCACATCAGAGGTGCTTTTACCGATGCCAAGACCGATCGCGTGGGACGGTTCGAGCTGGCTGACGGCGGCACTCTTTTTCTGGATGAGATCGCCAATGTTCCGCTCAGCCAGCAGGCCAAACTGCTGCGTGTCCTGGAGACCGGCGAGATGGAGCGTGTTGGCTCCTCTAAGACTCGCCGCGTTGACGTAAGGGTAATCTCAGCCACGAATGCCAATCTAAGCGAAGAAGTAGCCGCAGGCCGGTTTCGCCAGGACCTTTTGTTTCGCCTCAACACTATCGAAATCCACTTGCCTCCCCTGCGAGAGCGCCGGGAGGACATTCCGCTGCTCGCCACCCATTTCCTGCGGCAGCATGCGCTGCGCTATCGTAAGAGCGTGACGACGTTTGACGCTGCCGCCATGCAATTGCTTCTAGACCATCACTGGCCAGGAAATGTGCGCGAGTTGGACCATGCTATAGAGCGCGCGGTACTGATGTCACACGGCGAGGTCATACGAATCGGCGACCTTGGCTTGCGGGCGGGACGAGATACCTCCCCGCGGCTGGAAGACATGAGCCTGGAGGAAGTGGAGAGCTATCTGATCAAGAAGACGCTGGCGCGTCATGAAGGCAATGTCAGCCGCGCGGCCGAGACTCTCGGCCTCAGCCGTAGCGCGCTGTATAGGCGGATTCAGAGGTATGGGCTGTAACCATTGCGGATTGCGGATTGCGGATTGCGGATTGGAGTCCCGATTTCGGATTATTGAGCAGGTATT
>DASYPF010000311.1:0-5092 GCA_036006905.1 Acidobacteriota bacterium | reverse complement strand
CCGGCCCTACTCAGAATTGAGGACCGGCCGTTGCCCAATCCCACGCTGTAACCCAGGCCCAGTCCGCCCGAAGGGAGATTGCCTTCGGCCTGTAAACCAACGAAATGGACTGGAATGAAGGTTCCGCCAAACTGGACCATTTGCGGCCGGCTGATCGTGGTTTGCAACCAAGCCCCATGGTGAAAAGCAGTATTCCAATAACCAAGCGGCGTGTGATATTTGCCGAAGGAGATCTTGAAGTAATCATTGTAGTCGTATCGAATAATGGTCCGTTCTACCTGTACGTCATAACCTGCTGGCCGGGCCGTGAAGCTAAGTTCTCCGAAGTAGCCGACCTTTTTTGAGAGCGGCGAAGCCAGGTGGAGCACGAACTGTCCGAGATTGAAACCGCTCACTGATCCCTTTTGGTTCGTAGCTGAAAAGTCTACGTCAGCAAACCCACGGATTTGCAGGGAAGGATAATGCATTTCCGCTTCCCGAATTGCCGTTGAACTGGCGGCATGTTCAGAATGTGGCGCCGGTGCGGATGTAGCGTTATCCTGCGATTCTTGGCCCGGTGTTGGTGTTTGCAAATTAGCGGTCTGGACCGCATCCTGCTTGCGCTGACGGTCCTCGAGTTCGCTGATTCGTTTCTCCAATTGCTGGATACGGTCGATCAGGCTTTGGACGGATTCTTGTTCTGCTGGCGAAGATGTCGCTTGGGCCAACGCGGTGCCACTGGCCAAAGCAAATATGAGAAGCAGTCGAGAGTACATGTTGAACTCCTTACTCAAGGGTGGTTGAAGCTGATTCCCTACTAGGCTGTAAATGAGGCAGCCAGTTTATGCTTCCGCATGTTTTTGTAAAAGCTACAGATCGCAAACAATCGCGACCGACTTTGAAACGTGTAGATAGTCTCTACCGGATGAGATGGCCAACGACTCACAGGCACAGTGTCAGGCAGACGTTGGATCTTGTTTTTCGGAGATGGACACGGGCTCTAGCGAGTCCTTCTTGCTGATTAAATTCATGGCAGCCTGATATAACTTGGAACGCAATTGATAACGCTCGTTGGCGCGCGTGATATAGCGCACAGCGATTTCGACGCCGCCGCTAACTGGCTTAACATTGATGGCTGGGGCGGCCGATAGCGCACGCATACTCCGGGAATGTGCGGCATGCTGCCATTCCTTCTCCGCTTGACCGGCGCTCTCTGCGGTGGCTTCCAGCACGGTCTTTTGAATGGCTTCAACGATTGGGTACGGATTCTGGCTAGAGGCCAAAACCAGTCTCAGTTCATCCCAAAGCCACTGTCCAGAAGTAGAAAAATTGAAGTAATGACCCTCGATGGCGAAACTGTTGGTGAAAGTAACGCGCCTTCCGGTCGGATGGCCGGAGTCGGTCCAGTTTCCGGTTTCCAGCAATACCGTATGAAACATTCCGAGCTCGATGACTTCCCCGGTGACTCCGTTAATCTCTACCCAATCACCCAACCGGATCCCATTTCTTCCCATCAGAACGAACCAGCCAAAAAAACTAACGATGAAATCTTTCAGCGCCACCGTAAGACCGGCGCCGGCGAGTCCCAAGATAGTGCCCAACTGGCTCGGCGGACCAAAAATCACCAGCAAGACCAGTCCCAAGAAAATGATTTGCAAACCGGTGCTTATTACCGCGTGTAGAGTGTCGGCCTGACGCGGGTCCAATCGGACTTTGCTGAGAAGACGTTTTAACCAACTATCAAAGAAAATCCCGATCAACAACACAGCTACAACGACAGCAACGCCTGTTAACGCTCTGTGAATCACGGCGCGTTGTCGTACTGTAACCACTTCCAGCCATTTTCTATAGGTTTCGGCCAGGTTCTTCTGATCCTCAATGCGCTCCTCGAGGTTTGTAAGCGCTTTCACCGCGGCTGAGCGGCGTTTTGTAGCATCAACGAGATCGGCTGAAGCTTCGTGGGAAGAGCTATTAGAACCTCCACCAGCAGGCAGTGTACGCCCTGCGCCGGGTGTCCCGGGATCTGCTTGCGTCTTAGTTTTAATGTTCGATTCAAGAGCATCGCGCTTTGCTATGAGCGCGACGGCTGACGATTCCGCATCTTGCTTGGCCAGCCATAATTGCGACTTCTTGTCATGCAGTTCTGACCATTGCTGGTAACGGTGAATCAGCCCGCGTTGATCGGGCGGAGTAGCAGTGTTAACGGTCGTAGTATCTGCGACACGGGATGCAGCCTCGTGCTCATTCATTAACTGTTCAATTCGACCTTGGGTATTACCACCGGCAATGATTAATTCCTGCTTTGCGTTATCCACTTCATCCTGATCAAGCTCGACCTGGACTTTCGCCTCTTCCAGTTGATCGGCCAAACTGTTCGCCTCGACTCCGGTTGCTTTTGACAACGCGGAGGTAAGTTGCGCGACACGTGCCTTGTCGGCCTCCAGAAACTTCTCTGCCTTCTGCAGCCTGGTTTCACTCTGTTTTGCTTCGGCGCTCAACACAGCGGGGTGCTCTTGTGCCTCCCGCACTCCTGCGGCGAACGCCAGGTCCATCTCGCGATCACCCAGGCGCAGGGCCTCCTGCGCCAGCGGCAATTCATCGGCAGTGGTGGGCATTTGCGTCAACTGCCGCGCGTTATAGAGAGCACTCTGATCAATCGCAGACCCGTGCACCGCTTGTGCCGGTTCGCCTCCCAGGGTCATTTGCGATGCTGTCAGCGACCTGCCAGTTCGAAACAATCCGTAGGCGATGAGTCCCAGCAATATGATCAGCGTGACTGTTGCAACTTGTTTCGTCGTCTTCATAGGCCTCGACAATAGTTCTCTGCTCTATTATGCAGCCTGAATCGAATCAACGGCTCTGGGTTTCGGAATGTTCGCATCACGCGCTCTCCAAGAACTTGTCTGGTTCTCTATCAGTGGAATGATGTCTGATCGGACCCAATCATTTGTTCCAACCTAGGTAACCTATGCGTTCCGACGTGGCAATGGGCGGCAAAAATCTTGGGATCAGGCAAGTGCTTCTGACTTTTGCCGAGGGCTGTCGCGATCTCGTGCATGTCCTCCTCCGCGCCAGCAATGCAGGCTGAGGTATCCATACAGTTTGCCAGGCTGCGCGTTGGGTTGCCGGAAATTTCTTTTGCAAGAATGAATGATTTTCCGCGGCTTGTTTGCCTGACAGACGTTTTCGATATTCGCCATTGCGGCACATGTGCAGCTCGTGTACCGGCGGATAGCTTGCCTGGATTCGGAATTCCTTCGGCATTCATCGCGGCCACAAACCGCTCAACGGAAATATGGCTTTGCCGGTATACAGTTTTGAAGATGGCGATTACTGGGCCAATAACATACTCAACGATCTGGAAGCGGCGCTTCAGCTTGGATTTACTGGAATATGATCCTGGATGAAACTGGCGGACCTTGGGCTGTTTCCGCCATTCACGGCAATCCCGATCCAAACGAATAGCGCCCGGCGGTCATTTATCAATCGCAAGAATAAACAGATCACGTACACGGTCTTTATTATTACTCGGCGCACTTCAGCTAGTTTGTCCGATCTGGCGCAGTTCGAGTTCAGACCTCTGGTTCAGCTCAAGGGGTGAGAGCGATGCCTTTCGCCTCACCTGACGGATCTATCACCCGCAACTGATTAACAGCAGAAAGGAAGTCAACTGTAGCGTGGAAGAAATAGCTGCCTTTGAGCCCGCTAGCGTCTTGTCCTCTCAGAAGACTTGGAAACCAGCAAGTAGTTATCGGCGAGCTTCCATCGGCGCCACGGATGTAGTGTCACGCACCACCAGCTCCGGTTCCACGGTAATCTCCTTATTAAAATCCGCTGGCTTCCGAATACGACGTAACAACGTTTCAGCCGCGATCTTACCCATTTGTCGCAGCGGTTGTCGCACCGTGGTCAGCCTTGGATTCTGGAAAGCGGCGCTCTGAATATCATCGAATCCCACCACCGAAACGTCTTTCGGCACCTGTAGCCCGGCCTCGCGTAAAGCCAGAATCGCGCCCATGGCGGAAATGTCGTTGAACGCGAAAAGTGCGCTAAAAGGTTCGCGTGAAGCTAAGAGTCGTTTAGTGACCTCATAGCCCAGTTGGGGTGAGGATGAATCGCCTTTCAACTGCACCGTCAGCTTTGGACAAATAGGAAGCTGCAACCGCCGGGCCATCTCGGCGATGGCATTCCATCGCACTTCGGTATCCGAACTGAATTCCTGTCCCTTAATGAAAGCAATTTTGCGATGCTTGAGCTCGACCAGGTGCTCGAGTGCTATCTCCGCCGCACGCTCATGATCGAGGACGATATTGGTAACACCTTTGACCATGTTGTGCCCGGAGACAGTCACGACTGGGACCGGCAGATTCTGGTGCCATGGAGTATCCACCGCAATAAGGCCGTCGACCGAGCGCGCAAGGAACAACTGAGGATATTCGTCGATCAAATCCGTCCGATGGCGATGACTGGCCACAAAATAAAAGTAGCCTTCCTGCAAAAGATGATCTTCGATGCCACTCAATACCAGGGCGGCGTATCCCTCACTAATTTCTGGCACGATGACGCCGATAGTGAAACTGCGCTGGGTGCGCAATGAGCGGGCGAAAAAATTTGGACGATAATTGAACTTGCGCGCTGCTGCAAAAATGCGTTCCTTAGTTTCTGCGGGAATGGAATCGGCGACAACTGAGCGATTAATGACAAGCGAGACGGTAGCAGGCGACAGTCCAAGGTAATCCGCCAACTTTCTCTGACTCATGGACTGGCTTCTGCCGCCCGGTTGCGGACTTTGCCTGACAGTCGTCTTTTTCTTTCGCGGCACGGTGCGCAGTCTCCCACAACGCTTATCGCGGAGCAAGTTCCAACCCTAGGCTTGATTACAGTTCCGCCGATCGGCCCCTGAGGCGGATGCCCGCCCCATCCCGTATAGCCATCAACATAATCGGAAGACGTAATTCCCCACAGGTTGTCGCTGTAATCCGGAAAACGGTCGCGCATCATCTCACTTCGCGTGGTGCGATGGTTGAAAGCCATAGCCCGAGTCTTGCTTCTATTTTAGTTCGATGAGTGCCAAGCCATAAGAGGCCAGCGTGAGCGTTAACTCACCATTTTT
>DASYPF010000310.1:0-4726 GCA_036006905.1 Acidobacteriota bacterium | reverse complement strand
GACTCGAAAGAAGATAAGCTGCTGTTGAACGCTCAATCCAACGCGATTTACGCTCGAGGATATCTGCTGTTCCTGCGCGAGACATCGCTCATGGCCCAGCCATTCGACGCTAAAGGTTTGAAAATCACCGCCGATGCTTTTCCTATTGCTGAACAGGTTCAGTCCGATTCTCTTTCCACACAAAAAGCGGTCTTCTCAGCGTCAGAGAATGGGATCCTGGCTTACCAGACAGCGGGCGGCCCATCGGGCACACAATTGGCTTGGTTCGATCGAACAGGAAAGCAGACTGATGCCATTAAAGAAGTGGGCGCCTATTCTTCACCAAAACTCTCGGCGAATGGACAAAAGCTCGCAGTTCAGATCACAGATCCTCAAACTAGAAATACGGATGTCTGGCTGCACGATCTGTCCCGCGGTTTGAAGACGCGATTTACTTTTGGTCCTTCCCTAGATGGCCCAGCGATCTGGTCCCCAGACGGCAGTCGGATCGCCTTTGCCTCAGGTCATACGGCTCGGGGAATTTATCAGAAGGCTTCCGATATTAGCGGAAAAGAAGAGTTACTTGTTCCTTCAGAGGATGTGGGCAAGATTCCGACTGACTGGTCTTCGGACGGGCGATTCATCACCTATTTCTGTTCGGATCCAAAAGGAAAGACCAAATACGATATCTGGATTCTGCCACTTTTTGGGGATCGAAAGCCATTTCCGTTCCTGCAGACAGAGTTTAACGAAATGTTTGCCAGCTTTTCACCCGACGGGAAACGGATCGCCTATACCTCCGATGAGTCAACGAAACGCGAGATCTACGTAGCGTCTTTTCCAGGGCCTGGAGGCAAGCGCCAGATTTCAACTGCCGGCGGGCAGTTTCCCAGATGGCGTCGTGACGGAAAGGAGCTCTTTTATCTGTCGGAAGACGATAAGATGATGGCCGCCGAGGTGAAAACAGATGGCACTGCCTTTGAGGTAGGTGTCGTAAGACCTCTCTTTGCAGCGCACCCGCATAGAGGACTTGACCTTATTTACGACGTTTCCGCCGATGGCCAGCGTTTCATCATCAACACGTATGTCAGCGAGCAGGGCGGTTCGCCCATCACCCTGGTAACCAACTGGACGGCAGGGCTGAAGCGATAGCCCTGGGAGCGCGAAGACCTAACGCAAAGGCGCGAAGGCGCAAAGACGCAGAGTTGGTGAGGGTGGGCATATGTGCCCACCTATAGATCAAACCGCCAAGTTTCACCGACTTGGTGGGCACATATACTCGCCCTCACCCGCTTTGCGTCTTTGCGCCTTCGCGCCTTTGCGTTAGGTCTTCGCGCTCCCAGGATTGGTTACGCGGAAATCCCCGCGACCAGCTCGGCTGCTTCCTGGGGAGAGTGTTTGGCGATATCCGCCTGGGCAACGATACCGCAACAATCTCCCGCCTTATCCACCACAGGCACGCGCCGTATCTGCATTCTCTCCATCAGCTTGCAGCAGTCTTCAAGGCTCGTCTCAGGCGTTACCGCCGTGGCGGGGCTGGTCATGCAATCGGCCGCTGTCATCTCCAGCGGGTTCTTTCCCTTCGCCACTGCGCGGCAGGTGATGTCGCGATCGGTCACCACTCCCACCAATGCCTTACTTACCCGGCCATCGACGACAGGAATCTCACCGCAATCGTGCTCTAGCATCATTCGGGCAACTTCCTGCAGCTTGGTGTCCGGCGCGCAACATGTCGGCTCTTTCGTCATGATTTCTTTTACTTGCATCGCTCTCCCTTTCCGGGTCCCTTCCCATTGTTACCAGTTAATAATTTCTCCCTAAATTCATTTTAGCGACGAATCGACTTAGTGCAAGGCGGCGGCAAAGCGAATAATGAATTGCCAATGGCCAAGGTCGAAGTACGAATGATGAAGTGCGAAGTACGAATGCCGTAAAAAGAAGTCGCAGGTCTAGGGTTCTTCCGATTTGACCTTCGACTTTCGACCTTCGACTTTCAACCTATTTTCTTGCATTCGTACTTCGACCCCTCGTCATTCGCACTTCGTCATTCGTACTCTCAGACTACGCGGTGGGCAACTGAAACGAAAACGTGCTTCCTTCGCTCACCTTGCTTTGCACTTCAATGGCGCCGCCGTGCAGTTGCACCAGATGCTTGACAATGGACAATCCCAGGCCTGTTCCACCCATTTCACGGCTGCGTGATTTATCTACGCGGTAGAAACGTTCGAAAACGCGAGGTAGATCTTCTGCCGGAATTCCGATACCGGTATCTTCCACGGCAACGCGAATTCCGCCGCCGTTTTGTCGCATGGTAACTTTGATGGATCCGCCTTCGGGAGTGTACTTGATCGCGTTTTCCAGTAGGTTGTAAAAGACTTGTTCCAGCCCCCGCCGGTTGCCCCTGACGCTGACTTCCGCATCGGAGAGCAGAGCGTATTTGAGCTTCTTGGCCTCAAACAACTTCTGCATCAAAGTAATCACGGACTGCGCTACTTCCTTCAGATCCAGTTCCTCTCGTTCCAGATCGTCGCGTCCAGATTCCAGCGATGAAACCTGCAGCAGATCCTCGATCAGCGCCGAAAGGCGAGCCGCATTTTTGTAAATCGTCGAATGAAACTCCCGCCGCGTATGCTCATCGAGGGACCCTTCTGCCAACAGTGTTTCGGCATATCCGCGGATTGAAGTCAGGGGAGTGCGCAACTCATGCGACACGTTTGCCACAAACTCCTGGCGCAAGTTCTCCAATCTTCGGAGCTCGGTGACGTCCTGAAACACCAGCACTATGCCGCGCACCCTCTCTTCGTTGAAAATTGGATAGAAGCTAATCAGCACAATTCTGCGCGAGGGATGCAGCTCCAGCTCCATCTTCCGACTCTCCCTTGCTGCCAGGACCAGCCGCATTGTTTTCTCCAGGTCTAATTGGCGTACTACCTCGATCATCTTGCGGCCTTCCACGGGCCGGTACACGCCCAGCATCCGGCGGCAGGCCGGATTGATGAATTCCACAGTGCCCAGCGCGTCCATCATCAGAATGCCCTCTCCCATTCCCTCCAGGATGGTGCGGAGCTTCTGCCTCTCGGCTGCGTTGTCCTGAACCTGTAACACCAGCCGGTCTGTCATCTGATTGAAAGTCCGCCCCAGGGCCCGAAGTTCCAGCGGGCCCTTCACCGGCGTGCGGGCATCCAGGTTTCCGGCAGCCACAACCTGGGCCGTCTTCGCGATAGCCGCAGCGGATCGAGAAACTCCGTGAGAGATCAGATACGCGAGCGCTGCCGAAGCGAGAAACGCAAGGAAGCTGAGCCAAAAAATGACGTGCCTCACTTGTTCCCTGGTCTTTTCAATCACCGAGTATTCCAGCGACAAACGCACCACACCGGTTCCCCCTTTGGGAGTTCGGAACGGGAGGGCCACATACAACATGTCCTTGTCCAGCGTAGCGCTGTGGCGCACGGACTGCCCGAAGCCATGGGCGTGAGCCTCACGAACCTCAGGCCTTCCATTGTGATTCTCCATGTGCGTGCTGTCGGCAGAATTGTCTCCCATCACAATTCCATCCGGCGAAATAATGGTGACCCTTCTCCCCAGAAGAGACCCGATTTGATTTGCCAGATCCCGCACCGCTTGATCTGAACGCACTGATGTTTCCAGAGTGCTCCGCGCCAGCAACGCTTCCTGTTTGAGCTCCGTGGAAAACTGTTCTACCAGGTAAGGCTGCAGCCGTCCGGGCAGCAGAATATCCAGAAGCGCCAGCAACACGGCTGAGACTGTCAACACAACCGAGAAGATCTGAAACCTCAGAGTCATAGATCTTCCGTTTCGGCGTCGCGAAAGCGGTAGCCCACGCCGCGCACCGTTTCTATCCAATCTCCCAGCTCGCCGAGTTTGTTGCGCAACCGCTGCACGTGGGTATCCACTGTGCGTGTCCCACCCTGATATTGATATCCCCAAACCGAACTGAGGAGATCTTCCCTGCGCGCCACCTTGCCGCGGCGCTCAACCAGATAGTGGAGCAGCTTGAACTCGATGAGCGTCAGATCCAGCGGCCGGCCGCGCAGACAAGCCCGATAACCTTCAACATCAATCGTCAGTTCACCGAGAGAGAACGACTTGCCCGCTTCCCCTCGCTGTTCCAGCCTGCGCAGGACCCCCTGAATTCGAAGCACCAGCTCTCTGGGACTGAACGGCTTTGGCAGATAGTCGTCCGCTCCCAACTCCAGGCCGAGAATGCGATCCGTCTCAGCGCCTCTCGCGGTAAGCATGATGATGGGAATGTGACGAGTGCCGTTTTTAGACTTCAACAGCTTGCATACTTCGATCCCATCAATGTCGGGAAGCATCAAATCCAAAACAATCAAGGAAGGCGGATCCTTCTGAATCGACTGCAGCGCCGGCAAACCGTTTTGAAAAATCCGCGTGTCGAATCCGTTCCGCGACAGATGAAACCTGACCAACTCGGCGATGTCCTGTTCGTCCTCGATGATCAGGATTCTCTGCGTCATGATTAGAACGGTAGAGGGTCTGGGCATCGTGATGATCCCGTCTTATGAAATGTTAACAGATTTGGAGGGCAGACCGCAGAGCCGTATAGCCCGCTGCTGGTTTTTGAATAACGAAGATGGAATTAAGAGAACTGGACCACGAGGAACACTGGGAACACGGGGATTAAGAAGTTCCGATTAAATTGTCACCAAATGTTGTTAGAAGGACGAAATTTATCTCCCCGTGTTCCCAGTGTTCCCCGTGGTTC
>DASYPF010000309.1:0-8553 GCA_036006905.1 Acidobacteriota bacterium | reverse complement strand
TTGGTAAGCTTCTTCATGGCGACTCTCCTTTGAATTTTTCTCGCAAAAAACTTCAATCCAGAACCTACCACAGGCTCTGGAAAACGAGAGTCGCTATTTTTTTTCCTATCTCAAAATTTCAACTAAAGGCGGGACAAGCTCGTTTCTTGGGCCGCCAGGACATCGAACGCTATCTCTCAATCGAATTTCCCGGGCATTGCTTCCCGCAAGAATTCCCCGCGCTCATCCATTCCAAAACGGAGGGCAGCCCGCTCTTTATGGTGGACTTGCTCCGCTACCTGCGCGATCGCAAGGTCATTGATCAAGTACAGGGCCGCTGGGCGCTGGCTCAATCAGTACCGAAATTTGAGCATGAGCTACCCCAATCGGTCCGCAGCATGATTCAAAGAAAGATTGATCAACTGGGCGAGGCGGACCGCCGGTTGCTGGTGGCGGCCGCCGCTCAAGGCCAAGAATTTGATTCGGCGGTGGTGTCCAGGGGCCTTGCGGCGGACGCAGCCGAAGTCGAGGAGCGGTTGGAGATTTTGGATCGGATTCACGGTTTTGTGCGGCGGGTTCGCGAGTGGGAATTCCCCAACCGGACGCTCACGCTGCAATATCGGTTCGTCCACGTGCTCTATCAAAACGTCCTGTACAGTTCGCTCACGCCGACACGAAGGGCTTCCTTGAGCGCGGCCGTGGCGCAAGCACTACTGGACTTTTACGGAAAGCACAGCGCGACAATCGCATCGGAACTTGCTTTTCTATTTGAAGCTGCCCGGGATTTTGCGCGCGCCTCACATTATTACCTCGCTGCGGCTCAGAATGCAGCTCGAGTCTTCGCCAATCAGGAAGCCACCACGCTGGCGTGCCGGGGGCTGGACTCGCTCAAGGGCTTGCCCGAGAGCACAGAACTCTGCCAGCAGGAGCTGCGGCTCCTCCTTACCTTGGGCGGGCCGCTGATGGCGACCAAGGGTTATGGCGCTCCAGAGGTCCAGCAAACCTGGGATCGAGCGCGAGAACTTTGCCAGCAAATGGGCGAACCGCGCGAGCTATTTTCCGTGCTGGCAGGTCTTTTCCCTTTTTATTGCATACGGGCTGCGCATCAGAAGGCCGCTGAAGTGGCAGAGCAACTGATGCGGTTGGCCCAGCACCAACCGGAATCCGGTCCTCTGCTGCTGGCGCACCATGCTCTGGGAGCGGTGTTCAGTTTTAAGGGAGAGCTGGCTCCTAGCTGCGAGCACTTCGATCAAGCGATCAAGCTCTACGACCGGCGGCAGCACAGCAGCTACGCCTTGCTCTATGCGCTCGATATCGGCGTAAATTGCTGGAGTCACCGAGCTCGTTCTCTATGGCTGCTCGGGTATCCGGATCAGGCTTTGGACAGTATGAACAAGGCACTGGATCTGGCCCAGGAGCTGTCACACCCCTTCAGTCTTGGCTCTGCTCTCATGCTTGCCGCTCAACTCCACCAGCTTCGCCGGGAAGCTGGAACCGTCCTGGAACGGGCCGATGCGTCCATAGCATTCGGGGTCGAGCATGGGCTTCCTCAACTGTTATCGTGGGCTAGCGTCTGGCGCGGATGGGCGATCGCCAAATGCGGCCGGCGACAAGACGGAATTGCTCAAATACGCGAGAACCTCGCGATTCAGCGCGCCATGGGATCCGAGATCATCCGCCCCCACGCCCTTGGTGTCCTGGCCGAAGAATTGGGAGAAGCAGGAAATGTAGCCGATGGACTGACGGCGATCGACGAGGCGATGCGTACCGTCGAGTGCACCGGAGAGGGCTATTACGAGGCGGAGTTGCATCGCCGGCGGGGGGAATTGCTGCTCCGCTCCGCGGCCGATGCGCAGGCGGCCGGAGCGCAGGCTGCAAGTACCAGTCCGGGACCCGAGGTCGGAAATCTACAATCTGAAGGGGACGCAGAAAAGAGCTTCCGCCAGGCGATCGATATCGCCCGCCGGCAGCAAGCAAAATCGTTTGAGCTGAGGGCGGCGATGAGCCTGGCACGCTTGTACGGGAAACAAAGTAAAAAAAAAGAGGCGTGCAGGATTCTGAAAGACGCTTACGACTGGTTTACGGAAGGATTTGACACTCCGGATTTATTAGAAGCCAAGGCGCTTCTCGAAGAGATGTCTTAGCGTCTGCTGGAATTGCGCGGAGCCAAACTTGTACTCTTGCTCCTGTTCCCACTGGTAATTCTTGCTCCTGTTCCCTTGTTACTTGAATGGTACGCCTGAGAGGATTCGAACCTCTGACCTTTCGCTCCGGAGGCGAACGCTCTATCCAGGCTGAGCTACAGGCGCGTTCAAGTCGCAAGTTACAATTTTCAAGTTACAGGTTCAAGAATACAAGGAATGCGCCGTAAGCGGGAGTCTTTTTTGGGCGCAGGACATGCCGATGGCGCACTTGCGAAATTTTTCACGGGCAGGATGGCGCCAAGGGGATTGGCGCGCCCGGAGGGACTTGAACCCCCGACCTACGGCTTCGAAGGCCGGCGCTCTATCCAGCTGAGCTACGGGCGCGCACTTTCAAGTGGCCAGTTAGCAGTGGCCAGTTATCAGTAGCCAGTTATCAGTAAAAACTACTTACTATTAATCAGCTACTGATAACTGGTAACTGGCTACTGCTAACTGGCTACTGCTAACTGGCTACTGATAACTGGCCACTTGAATGGGTGAGCGACGGGGCTCGAACCCGCGACCCCCAGGGCCACAACCTGGTGCTCTACCAACTGAGCTACGCTCACCATGATGTGATCTTCAAAGAGCGAAGCTATTTACTTTAAGCGCAAACGCAGACGCCTTCAAGGGGAGAGTTGACAGGAGGCAGGAGGCAGGCGGCGGAAAGCAGAAGGCGGAAGGCGGAAGGCTGAAGGCGGAAAGCAGAAGGCGGAAGGCTGAAGGCAGGAGTCGAAGGGTTAAAAAGAGAAATTAATCAATTTTTTCGCAAAACTTTCGCAAAACTCGCAGAAAGGCAGTTTAGTCATCAGGGCAGAAGAAAGAATGCCAGTGGGGGCCTTCTTTCAATCGAAGGCTTCCATAAAAAGCTCGTCAGAACGGAGAGAAGAATGCTGCGAGGATATAGAGATTTAAAGGCTTATCAATTGGCTTACAAGCTGGCCATGGAGATCTTCGAGGAATCAAAGAGGTTTCCGAAGGAGGAACGCTACTCATTGACGGATCAGATCCGGCGGTCTTCCCGAGGCGCTGCTAGCAACATCGCTGCAGGATTCCGGAAGCGCCAGTACCCAAATATGTTTTCAAGTAAGCTAGCTGACGCTGACGAAGAGGCAACGGAGACGCAAGTTTGGCTCGACTTTGCGCGGGACTGCGGGTACCTGAAACCCGAGCGCCACGCGTACTTGGTTGAAGGTTACGGAAGTCTAGGGAGAATGTTGGGCAGGATGTTGGCAAACCCACGAGAGTTCATGCCAGTTTGACTGATACACAGCATAACGGATTCCTTTGGCGCCTCCTGTCCTTTGTTTTCTGCCTTCCGCCTTCTGCTTTCCGCCTTCCGCCTTCCGCTTTCCGCCTTCCGCTTCCGCCTTCTGCCTTCTGCTTTCCGCCTTCCGCTTTCCGCCTCTCTCCTGGCTACGGCCGGCGGCGCGGGCGAGGCTCTTCGCCAGTCTGCGTAACATTGATCGGCACGGCGCGCGTCGCCGTGTTTCCTGCTTCGTCGGTCACGGTGAGATGGACGGTGTAGCTTCCCAACGCCGGAAATATCTTGACCGGATTTTGCGAAAAGGAAAAATCACCGTCATCGAACGTCCACGCATACTCGACGATCTTACCAGCGGGGCTGCTGCCACTTCCCGAAAAGCTCACCGTAAGCGGCGGCTTTCCACTGGCGACATCGGCGGTTGCGGTGCAGTTTACAGTCTGGGAGGGTATTTTCAGAAACCAGGGCGTCGCCGTGGGGTCGGTTTTGAAAAAAGCCAGAAGCTGGTCGGCTACTTTTATGACGCCGGCCGCCGAAGGATGGATTCCATCACTCTCAGTCTCTTCGCACAACCAGATAAAGCCGTCAGACCGGGGCGTGGTTCCATCGGTCCATATATAGGGACCCCAGGAAAGATAAGGAGCGACGACTTGCCCTTTGGCGGAATCATAGTTCAGGTTGCCCCTGTTGTTGAGTTGGTCTTCAATCGTCCATTTCACTGAAAAACTTGATTCGTAGGCGATTGGCTCCGGATTCAGTGAATTGGGATTGTTATCATAAGCGCGGGTGCGCCCGGAGAGATAGGCGATCTTCACGTTCGGGTAACTGTTTTTCAGAATCCGCAAAACTTCTTTGATATGCCCTTGGAGAAACTGAGCGTGTGCTGGAAAACTTTTGTCGGGCAGATCCGAGCCGCGCTCGGCCAGCTTGACCCAGGCAACTTGAACTTGAGGCGGCGTCACTGCTGCGGAAGCCAGGCGCATACTGGCGACGCGCCAGGTATCGCTGTTTGGATCCCTCCAGTCACTGGCCGCCTTGCCCCCCTGCGCGCAGTCGACAATCTGAAGCTGAGGATTTTTCGACTTGTCGGCATCGGCGCGCGGCTTGAACGCGCCGCTTCCCTTGGTGGCAAACTCCTGCGTGGTATTCGACATACCGATGGAAATCAGCACGATCTTGCCGTTTACAGAATCCGGCTTTCCAGTCGAGTCCAGGGGTTTTATTTGATTCTTTGCAATATCGATTCCTGCCGCCAGATGCGAAACGGGCCGCGTGTCGGTTCCATTGGGATAGAGGCCTCCCGGGAGTCCTTTGTACAAACCGGGACCGAGATCATTGAGCGGTATTAGAGCAATGTGGGTGAGACTGCAGTCCTTGGCGCCAAAGCAGGCAAGGACACCGGCGGTCAGGACTGCCGTCAACACAGTCGTGAGTTTTCTTCTCAGGACCCACATTTCGCCTCCTTAGAAAAGACCTAGCTGGATGTCTCTGTGAAACTTCTGCCCTGTACTATAACCCTGAATTTCTTTGTCTCCCGGGAAGATTCCACGGTTAAAATGGAATTAACGCCGTTCGCGATCACGTCCACGTCGACGACCACGGCCACTTCCGCGTCCAGGTCCACGACGTACGACTCACTGGATCGTCAGTTAGAATTTGATCATCTTGGTTAGCATTGAAACAACACGCTCAATGAGTTGGCGGCCGTTCTGTAGCAGCTCAGGATCGGCGACTTTGAGTGCTTTGCAAGCATCCAGTATGGCTGCGGCAGACGTGGCCGTAGTCGTTGACCTGGACGTGATCGTGAACGTGATCGGTCCTTTTTTTGGTTGCGGCTCTGCCGCGCTGTGTCTTTGTGGTGAGAACCGTTCAGAAAATTCACCACAGAGGCACGGAGATCACAAAGGTAGCACAGAGAGATCACAGCTTCACTGGCGGTTGTCCAACCTGCGCTTCGACTGGCCGCTCGGTAAAGAGCGGTTCCGTCTCGCGGGAGAGCAAAACCCATAGTCCATAAATTCCGACCGCGGTGCCAAACGGAATGTGAAGCAGATTAAGCACGGAAAGGATGATGGTCAAAATGCGCGCCCAAGGTCGAAATTTCAGCAGGCCGATTCCGGCGATGATCCCAGGGACGGAGAGCGCGAGGATCAGAAAGAAGAGCCCGCCTCCAATAGCGCTCAAAAGTGGCACGACAAACCGCGCATCCGGATCGCTGTGTGCTGATGCTCCCACAATTCCGGCAGTGCCGCCGAAGATGATCAGGATAATTAGTGCCCCCATCACTCCCATCCCTCCCAGAATAATGTTGAGCACACCAAGGACTTTCACGTGCGTTTCCATCGCTCCTCCTTAGCCCGGTTCTCGCAAGGCCTAAGACAGTCTACCTATTCTACTGTATTGGCCCGCAGGCGCTTCATTGCTACATTAGGCCTTAAGAACGCAACCAATAAATGACGTGACGCTGGCTTTGGACTTGGAACCTCCGTTGCTTGGCGTCACGTCCCTCCTTGACACAGCATATGATGAAGGCAGCAACTGAACCTGTCAGCTTGTCTCAAATCGGACAAATCGCAATTAACGTTCACGATATGAAGAGGGCGATTGAATTTTACCGCGATACGCTCGGGATGAAGTTCCTTTTTGAGGTTCCGAAAATGGCCTTCTTTGATTGCGGCGGCATCCGCTTGATGCTGGGCCTGCCCGAAACGCCGGAATTCGATCATCCCGCATCCATTATTTACTACAAAGTCAAAGACATCCATGCGGCCTACGAAGCGCTGTCGGCGCGCGGCGCGCGGTTTGAGGGCAAGCCTCACCTGATCGCGCAGTTGCCGGATCACGATCTGTGGATGGCTTTCTTCCGCGACCTCGACAATAATCTGCTGGCGCTTATGAGCGAAGTGGCGCACGCGTAATGCAGAAAGCCATTTCGGGATTCCTTTCCCGGCGTGATCCCCCTGCGACCCAAGGATTTGCCGCCTTGTGCGCCATAGGCGCGCCGTATAGCCCGCTTATGGTTTTTGAATAATTAAGATGGAATTAAGAGAATTGAACCACGGGGGACACTGGGAACACGGGGACTAAAAGTTCCGATCAAATTGTCACCAAATGTTGTTAGAAAGACGAACTTTATCTCCCCGTGTCCCCAGTGTTCCCCGTGGTTCAGAACTCTTAGGCGAAAACGCCGCACTCGATGGCCAGCCCGTAATCTGTTAAAGTGACATCAGATTCTGTGATCGTCCGATTTTACCAAAGCAAAAAAGAGGAAACACGCGCTAAACAATGAGTACAGCGGTTCACAGAACGCCGGCTGGGTGCCTGTTTCTTTTTGAAAATAGCCCCGTATCGCGGGCGTTAATATTGGTGTGGAGATTCAACATGCAAGCACGGAGACTAGTCTTGGCCCTAACTGGAATTACGGTTTTACTCTCAGGCGTTGCGGAGGCTCACTTCGCTCTGGTTCAGCCGCCGTCGTCGCTGGCGACCGAGGACGGTGGCAAGGGTGCACCCCCGTGCGGCGAGGGGACGCCGTCGAATATCGTCACCAAGGTCCGGGGCGGCCACCCTATTATGATCAAACTGGTGGAATTCGTTCCTCATCCAGGCCACTACCGTGTCGCTCTCTCGGTCAACTCGCGAGCTGAACTGCCGCCGGATCCAGACGTCGTGGCCGACAAGAACGGTCAATCGGTGAGTGTGGCGATTCAGAACCCGAAGATACCGGTGCTCGTCGACGGCCTGTTTGTCCATACCAATGCCTCTGACACTGTGACATGGCAGGCAGACATTATGCTGCCGAACATCAACTGCGCCAAGTGCACGCTCCAGATTATCGAATTCATGGCTGAGCATGGGCCCAACGTCGGCGGGGGCTACTTCTATCACCATTGCGCCGACCTACAGATCACCGCCGACCCTGGCTCCGGACCACTAGAGAACGCGTCGTGGATGAATGTGGCAATCAATCCCACCAGCGTTTTCCTCAAGCCAGGGGCCACCCAACAATTCAGTGCTTCGGTTACCGGCATTGACAACACCGCTGTGACTTGGACAGTCACGAATGGCACCATCTCCAACACCGGCCTTTATACCGCTCCATCAGCATCTGGGACTTACACGGTCACTGCAACCAGCGTGGCAGATCCCACCAAGAGCGCATTGGCCATCGTGAATGCGAACACGCAAAGTCAGAAACTGTATTTTCCTCAATTTGGCAATGGCTCGCAGTTTGGCACTTCGATCGTTTCTGAAATCACCCTCCTGCCTTTAGTTGTGGGGGCCACAGCAAGCGCCACGATTGAAATTAATGATGGCGCCGGCAACCCGCTGACCATCAACCTCAATGGGGCCACCGCTGCCGGCCGGCAGGACGTAGTCATTCCAGCAAACGCGGGGGTCACTCTAAGGACCGACGGGCAAGGGCCAATTCAGACGGGTTCGGTCGTGGTCAGCTCGGATGTGAAGCTGTCAGGCGTTGTCCTCTTCGGTGGCTCCATTGGGTTGACCGGCGTGGCCGACAGCAAGCCGTTGAAGAAATTTGTCGCTCCCATGAGAGCCGCCACAGGTCTTAATACAGGTATCGCACTCATGGGACTGGGCAAGGACCAGACTGTCCAACTGCTGCTGCGCAACCAGCAAGGCAATCTTGTAGCCAGGGCCAGCGTGGCACTTGGTGCGAAAGCGCACGTGGCGAAGTTTGTTAACGAATTTGCCTGGGACAGTACAGTAGACTTCTCGAACTTTTCAGGCAACCTGACGGCGACGGGAACGGCGGATCTGGCAGCCGCTGCCATTCTGGTCACAGCTAAAGAGCTTGCCGTGCTGCCGGTATCGGAGATTTCTCCTTAAGACAGGAGGGCGCGGGCTAACGCCCGCAATTTTTTTGAGACGGGGCCTTGCAGACAGGATCAACTCGGATATCAGAACCGCGGGCGTCAGCCCGCGTGGGGAAAATCAACCCTCCGCGCGCGGGCTGACGCCCACGGTTCTGACTTGTGCTCAGGAGTGTCGATTCTCCGCGCGCGGGCTGACGCCCCGCGGTTCTGACTGTGCTCAGGAGTGTCGATTCTCCGCGCGCGGGCTGACGCCCCGCGGTTCTGACTTGTGCTCAGGAGTTTCGATTCT